>JAYTTM010000768.1:0-1264 GCA_043745055.1 Chitinophagaceae bacterium
TTACAGGATATACTGCAGTTTCATTTAAACGACCGTAAGCCGGATGCCTTGCTGGATGCAGATCTTATTCGATTAAAATTTGTGAACCAGTACGGCGTAATGAGCAATAAGGAGCAACTCTACGAAACTGCTTTAAAAAATATCGAAGAAAGATACCCTGCCAATCCGGCATCGGCACAAGCCATGTACCTGCGGGCATCTATTTATTATAATAAGGGAAATGGGCCTGTTGAAGAAACCGACAACAATCCTCATCAATACGACATAAAAAGGGCAAAAGAACTGTGCGATATTGCCTATTCAAAATTCCCTAAAAGTGAAGGCGGTATCAACGCAGCCAACTTATTACAAACCATTCTGCAACCCATGCTGCAAATGGAAACAGAAAGAGTAAACCTGCCCAACCAACCTTTTCGTTCGTTGGTAAAATATAAAAATGCACCCATTGTTTATTTCAGGATTATTAAAACAAGTAATGATGAAATAAAAAAAACAGAGCGAAACGATGACAATAAAATGTGGCAACGCATTGTTGCATTGATACCCACAAAAAGCTGGCAGGTAGCCATGCCCGATCCTAAAGATTTTATGCAACATGCTGCCGAAATAAAAACAGATGAACTTAAGAATGGCACTTATTATTTATTGGCTAGTCTTGACAACACATTTTCACTGGCAAAAAATATTTTGGCAAAACAGGTTATTTATGTAAGCAATATTGCCAGCATCAATACCAACAACGATTATTACCTGCTGCACCGGGAAACAGGTATGCCGCTGCCCAATGCCAAAGTGCAGCTGTGGCAAAACAAATACAACTACAATAACAGCACCTACGAAAACAAAAAAGCAGAAATATATACCAGCGATAACAATGGCTATTTTAAATTAGTCAATACAAAAGAAAGCAGGAACATCACTATGCAGATAACTACAGCAAATGATGAGCTACACCTGCTGGAAAATAACTACAGTAATAATTATTACAACAGTATTAATCAGGAAGAAAAGATCAAACCGTCCACCTGGTTATTTATGGATAGAAGTATTTACCGTCCGGGGCAAACTATCTATTTTAAAGGCATTGTAATACAGCAGGAAAAAGATGCCAATAAAAGCAGCGTACTACCAAACTTTACAACAGCCATTCAATTAAAAGATGCCAACGGACAAAAATTAAATGAATTAAGAGTAACCAGCAATGAATATGGTTCTTATAATGGCAGTTTTAAATTACCTGAAGGCACACTCAACGGAAATTTCA
>JAYTTM010000769.1:0-17668 GCA_043745055.1 Chitinophagaceae bacterium
GTTTGTTGCGAAGTGGCGTCACTGCCAGCTTCCGGCTCACTCAATAAAAATGCGCCAATATACAATTGGTTGTCTTTTTTGCCCTGTGCCAAGGGGATCAAATATTTTTTTCGTTGATCTTCATTGGCATATTCCTGCAAACCATAGCAAACAAGGCTGTTGTTTACACTCATGCACACGCTTACGCTGGCATCCACTTTACTAATTTCTTCCATCGCCAATACATAGCTGATGGTATCCATGCCACTACCGCCATATTCTGGTTTTACCATCATACCCATAAAACCAAGCTCAGCTAATTTCTCAATTTGCTCCCGGGGAAATTTTTGCAATTCATCTCTTTCAATTACACCCGGAAGGCATTCGTTGTTTGCAAAATCCCGGGCTGCTTTTTGAATCATTAAATGCTCTTCTGATAGTTGAAAATCCATGGAAAAAAGTTTAATTTTTAAGTTACAAAAATAAGGGATTGAAACTAATGGTTGTTAGTTTTTTTGTTGAAGTTAGCTATCGATATTTCTGGTTTGTTATTGAGATGTTCATCTAAACTACTAAACTGCTAAACACTCTAAACACAGAATAGTGAATGACTTTAACAAGACTTAATTAATAAACTATCGATATTTTGCCAGCGTGTTACCTCTATAAAAAATTATTCACCGGTATGAAATGTTTTTTTACCCATTTCGTAACCACCAATCAATTTCACCAATCCATCCACCTTCATAAAATTGTACTTTTACAGCAATTTTTTAATATACGCAGCAGGATATTTTTATGGCAAAAATCGCAATCAACATAGCAACAGGAAGTTTACAGCAGGATGAAATCATAGTAGGGATTGATTTAGGAACTACCAACAGCCTGATTGCAATCATTCATCCCGATACAAAGCAGCCGACAGCTTTACGGGAACATAATACTTCCTCGCTGGTACCTTCAGTAATTTATTTTGATGAAACCGGCAACGTAATTGTGGGTGAAGAAGCCAGGAAGAAACTCATCAGCAAACCACAGAATACCATCTTTTCTGCCAAGCGCCTGATGGGCAAATCGTACAATGATATTAAAGACAATGCTGCTTTTTTTTCGTACAAAGTAATTGATGACAATACCGGTAGCCTTGTAAAAGTGCAGGTGGGTAATAAGTTTTACACTCCTATTGATTTGTCGTCATTCATTTTAAAAGAATTAAAGCAACGGGCAGAACATATTTTAAAAACGCCGGTAAACAAAGCCGTTATTACAGTGCCTGCATATTTTAACGATGCTCAAAGGCAAGCCACACGGGATGCCGGCAAACTGGCTGGCTTGGATGTATTAAGAATAATAAATGAACCAACCGCTGCAAGCCTGGCTTATGGCATTGGATTAATCAAGGAAGAAGAAAAGATAATAGCTGTGTATGATTTGGGCGGTGGCACTTTTGATATTTCTATTTTAAGAATTGCCAATGGTATTTTTGAAGTGTTGTCAACTAACGGTGATACCTATTTGGGTGGTGATGATATAGACCAGTTAATTGTGAATTACTGGCTGGGGCAGGCCGGCATCAGCAAAGACGAATTAATTACCAACAAGGAATTTGCACAAGCCATCCGGTTAACTGCTGAGGAAGCGAAAATTCATCTTTCAACCCATGATGATTTTAGTACAATTTTGAATGCTGATGAATTATCAATAACTAAACAGGTGTTTGAAACCTTGATTCAACCCATTGTAAATAAGACAATCACCTGTTGCAAAAATGCCTTAAAAGATGCCGACTTAAAAGTTGCAGCTATAGAAGTGGTGGTGATGGTTGGCGGCAGCACAAGAGTGCCTCTTATAAAAGAAAGTATCGGCAAGTTTTTTGGCAAGCCGGTAAATGATACGGTAAATCCGGATGAAGTGGTGGCCTTGGGAGCCGCTATTCAAGCAGATATTTTAGCTGGTAACAACAAAGATTTATTGTTGCTGGATGTTACACCGCTTTCTTTGGGAATAGAGACTATGGGAGGTTTGATGGATGTGTTGATTCCTCGAAATTCTAAAATCCCCAACAAGGTTAGCAGGCAATATACAACCCATAAAGATGGACAAAGTGGAATGAAGATAGCCGTTTACCAGGGTGAACGGGATATGGTAAAAGATAACCGCAAACTGGCTGAATTTAATTTAAGCAATATACCTGCAATGCCGGCTGGGCTGGCAAAAGTGGAAGTTAGTTTTTTAATTAACGCTGATGGTATTTTGGTGGTGAGGGCTAAAGAATTGCGGAGTGGGGTAGAACAAAGTATTGAAGTAAAATCGCAGTTTGGCCTTACCGATGATATGCTGGAGAAAATGCTGATGGATTCTATTACCCATGCAAAGGAAGATATTGCAACCCGTGCATTGGTAGAAGCAAGAACCGAAGGCGAACAGTTATTGGAAACTACAGAAAGATTTATTCAGAAAAATATTGACCGCCTTACCAAAGAAGAAATGAACGAATCTGCAGCTGCCATGCAGGCCCTGCAATTGGCGCTCACCATGGATGATAAGGATTTAATCCATTCAAAAGTAGAAGCGCTGAATGATATATCAAGGCCCTATGCTGAAAGAATTATGGACCAGGCGATTGCTGTTGCTATGAAGGGGAAGACTGTTTAAAGCTACCAGCAAACAGCCAAATACAACAAGCCAGCAAGGTGAAAACACTCAACAACATACCATATTTAATTAAAGTAGGTTCAAAAGAAATTTTGAGATGCGTTTCACCTTTTACAATGGGCATACTCATAAAATTGATGCCATATTGATTCAGCTCTTTTTTATCGCTGCCAGTTGAATAATACCAATGCGGATAAAAATTTTGTTGCAAAATCAATTGTGTGGTTGCACTACTCTGTACTTTCAACTCCATTTGCTGCGGTGAAAATGACAATAGTTGTATGGTTGCTGCAACGCTATCTTCCGTATATATAAAAGCTCTATCCAAATGATTTTCTTTCCCGGTCATGGCATCTTCATCAAAGTAGGCCCGCATGTTTTTTAGTATAATGGGGTAAGGCACTTCCTGTGCTGTTCCAATCTGTTTGTTGTACATGCTCCAGTCTCCAATCATGCTGTTTTCATCCGGGGTTCCGTTTATATTATTCTTTATTGGCGAAAGGATGGGTAATGGAATTCCCTTTGGACTTTTATTCAATACCGATTGTACCTGTGCCACAGAAGCCTTACCCACGCCGGTAAATGGAATATTCATCAGGCAGGTAATTATCATATCTGCTATCAAAATTTTTTTAAGTAACTCCCAATTGTTAAAACGAAGGCACCATTTTATTCCCCACAATAATAATAGTTGAATAATACCCTGCATCCAAAATGTATCATAAAAACTGACGGCATCAATAAATGCTTTTAATTGAAATGACAAGCCATTTTTTGTGGTAATACTTTGTAGTTTGAAAATAAAACTTTCTTTACTGCCAAAGGCTTTGTAAAGGCCAAAAATAATCCCGGCAATAACGGCTATTTCCATTGTATAATAAATCCATTGTATAGCTCCTGAAAAACTTTTTTTCTGTTGAATATATTTATTCAGTTCAAGACAAGCTAATAAAATGAAACAAAAAATAGCAAAAATTCTGAACTCTCCATTCAATCTTACATAGCCAATAAATGGTACGAATTGATAGGCCAAAGTTTTGAAAAAACCACCGGAAGCTAACACTGCAAAAAGAAAACCAGCAGGCAATAAAAAACGTTGCAGACCGGTTTTTTTATTTATAAGGCTCAATATAAAAAACAACAAAAGGGTAAGACTGAAGTAACAATTTCTTGCAGAAATATCGTTGTTAAAAAGCGATTCATTTTTTACTGTGGCAAAAGGAAACAATACACTTATCCAGCTTTGAATATTGGTGGGGTGAAGCAATGAATCCCGGAGACTTATTTTTTCGCCTCTTATAAACTGTGGTAATAAATCGAGGTAACCGCTAATCATGCCTGCGCCCAATAACAAAAAAAGGGCTATTAAAAATGCATGTGAAACTGACAATGATTTTAACCTTGCTGCAATACTGGAGTTGCCGGGGTTACTAAAAAAATGATATGCCAGGTAAGCTATAAAAAAATATCCTGTACTAATGATAATACCCGGGTGTGCTGATGCAACCAGCATATACAAAAGCAGAGCAGTTTGAACTACATGCCTGCCACTAAATTTTTGCAGTAATAACTGGTAACTCCAAAAGCACCAGGGCAAAAATGCAGCGCCACTAAGCCAGTTAAAATGCTGCAGGTGTCCAACCATATAGCCGCAACACATATAGGCTACGGCACCCATTAATATTACCTCTTTATTTAATTGCCAGCTGCTCATTACCCTGAACATGCCAAGTCCTCCTACAACGATGTAAAAAAGTGTTTCTATAGTAAATGTATAAGCGTTGTAACCTGCGGTGGAAGCTATTATCCAGGTAATCGGACTCCAATAGCCGCCACTCATATCTCCATATTGAGGAAATCCAAAATTGATGTACGGATTCCACAATGGCAGGTAGCCGGCATGAATACTTTCACTCATAAAAAACTTAGGTGGAAAGTAACCGGTAAAGGCATCATTTTTTAAGAAAAATAAAAAAGAGGAAATGGGCAAAAATGCAATCAATACAATTGCTATAAAAAATAAAATAGTTTTTAAAGAAAGCCTTTCCGATTTTGTGTACCATTGCATTGGATAAAAATAAGGTTTTCTAAAAAAAATGAGCAAAAGAACTTTTGATGATTTTGATGGCTTTGCTGATGAATACAGGGTTATTCATACGCAAAATATTAAGCTTTCAGGAGCCGACAGTTTTTATTTTGCCGAAATGAAAGTTCGGTTACTGCAATCACTGGAAACGGATAGACCATTGAAGGTACTTGATGTTGGCTGCGGAGATGGTACAACAGAACAATTTATGCAACAGTATTTTCCTCAATGGCAAACGGAGGGTATCGATATTTCTACGAAAAGCATTGAAGTGGCAACAAAAAGAAAATTGACCAGCGCAAATTTTGCTGTCTATGATGGATGCAATTTTCCTTTTGCGGATGAAACTTTTGATCTTGTATTTATTGCAGGTGTATTACATCATGTGGATTTTACATTGCACCAGGCATTGATAAAGGAAATTAGCAGGGCGTTAAAAAAAGGGGGCAGGTTAGTTTTATTCGAACACAATCCACTAAATCCGCTCACCAGGTATTTAGTTAAAACCTGTGTATTTGATTTGCAGGCAAAGCTGCTGCAGCATTATTATACAAGTAGTTTACTCATTCAAAATAGCATGTTTATTAAAGAGAAAAAATTTATCATTTTCTTTCCAAGAAAAGGCTTGTTGTCTAAGCTAATTTTTCTCGAAAAATATTTACATTGGTTCCCACTGGGTGGTCAGTATTTTATATGGGCTGAAAAATAAGCTTTAATCAATGTTGATTTTTTTATCAACCAGGTACAGCGGCCTTGCTTTGGTTTCAGTAAATAAGCTGGCAATATATTCTCCCAATAAGCCAATGGCCAGTAATTGTGTGCCACCTAAAAACATTACAGCAATAATTAAGGAAGCCCATCCCGGAACAGTGTTGCCTTTGAAGTAAGCAACGAGGGCAAAAACACCAAATGCAAAAGCGGCCAGTGAAATAAGGCTTCCAATTAACAATGCTATGCGTAAGGGTTTAAAACTAAAAGACGTAGTTCCTTTTAATGCAAACCGTAACATTTTTGCAAATGAATATTTCGTTTTGCCAAACTGCCTTGCAGGTGCATCAAATGCAATGATGGTTGATTTAAAACCGATCCAGCTAAAGATGCCTCTTAAAAAAAGTTCCCGTTCTTTAAACTTCAAAATACTGTGTAATACTTTCCGGTTAAATGCTTTAAAATCGGCGACACCTTCTTCTATTCTGGTATCGGAAATAGCGTTGATAAATGAATAAAAAACAGAACCGGTTGTATTTTTCAACCAGCCGGCATTGGCTGTTTTGTTTCGTTTGGTAGCAACAAGGTCAAAGCCTGCATTTAACTGTTCAATCATTGCAGGAATAAGGGCTGGCGGATGTTGCAGGTCGCCATCCATAATGATAATATACTCACCTGTTGCATATTCCATACCAGCCATCAATGCATTCTGGTGCCCAAAATTTCTGCTGAGTGAAATGCATTTAACCTGTTTATCTATTAGAGCAATGGCTTGAATTTGCTGGAGGGTATTATCGGTACTTCCATCATCTACAAAAATTATTTCGTAGTCATTTTTACAAACTGATTGTAGTTGATCACACAAGGCAGGGATACTTTCTGCCTCATTAAAAACAGGGATGATGATACTTAGCAAGCTGCTGTATTATGGTTAAAAAAAATTGATAGAAAACTAAAGTAAAAAGTAAAAAGTAAAAAGTAAAAAATTAAAAGTAAAAAGTAAAAAAAGTAAAAAGTTAAAAGAGAAAAGTAAAAAGTTTAAAAGTTGATGCTGAATTGCGAAAAGTGAATTATCAATTATCAATTATCAATTATTCAATTATCAACTATGCTACAATTGCCGCACATCATACAACCTTGCTACATACTTACCAATCATATCAAATTCAATATTTACTAAACTGTCTGCTGTTACCTGGTGAATATTAGTGTGCTCATAAGTGTACGGTATAATTGCTACCATAAATGTATTGCCGGTTACATTAAAAACAGTAAGGCTGGTTCCATTGATAGCAATAGAGCCCTTTTCAATTACAAGCGCAGCAAATTTGGGGTCAAAGGAAAAAGTATATTCCCAGCTGCCATCTTTATCTGTAACCTCCTGGCAGGTGGCCACCGCATCTACATGCCCCTGTACAATATGTCCGTCCAGCCTGCCATTCATAGTAAGGCATCTTTCAATATTTACAAAGGTTCCTGGTTTCCAGGTGTTCAGATTGGTTTTATGCAGGGTTTCTTCAATGGCTGTTAATTGGTGTTTACCGTTCTCTATTTTTTCTACAGTAAGGCAAACGCCACTGTGCGCTACACTTTGATCAACTTTTAAATCCGCAGAAATAGGAGATGCTATCCAAAATGTTTTATTGGTGCCTGTGGAAATAATATCTGTAACGCTGCCGGTTGTTTCAATAATGCCTGTAAACATGTAACAAAATTAGTAGTTTAAAATTTCTGATTTGTTTTAAAAATATACTAATTACAAATGGCTAAAATCTTTCCCTAAACCAGTACGTAGTACTTAAACTTCTATGACTTGATATACGGTGCCTAAATTACTAAGGGCATCTACCAGCCTGTCTTTGTGCGTATCTGTAATAAATACCTGGCCGTCATTATCTGCACATACCCATTGCAGTAAATGATGCATTCTATCCTGGTCAAGTTTTTCAAAAACATCATCTAATAGAAGTAAAGGGGCAAAACCTTTGTATAATTTTAATAACTGAAACTCGGCTAATTTTAAAGCAAAAAGCAAACTCTTACGCTGCCCTTGCGATGCAATATTTTTAAACACCTGGCCATTCAGTAAAAAGGAAATATCATCTTTATGAATGCCAGCATTGCTACGTTGCAATATCAAATCTTTTTCACGGTATTGCAGCAGTAATTCGTCAAAACTTTTGCTGTGTAACTGACTTTCATATTCAAGCACTACAGCTTCTTTTTGTGCGGCAATTGTACCGTATAAATCATTGGCAAGTGGCGTTAATTGTTGCATGAAACTGGTACGTGTTTGGTAGATATATTTTCCTGGGCTAATCAATTGATCGTCCAGTACCTCTAGCAATGGCCAATTGGTAGAACCCTGTTCCGCAAAGCGTTTAAGCAGACTGTTGCGTTGCTGCAATACTTTATTGTACAAAATAAGTTGTTGCAGATACTGCTCATCTACCTGGCTAATTACGGTATCTAAAAAACGCCTTCGGCCTTCGCTGCCGCCTGTTATTAATTCAATATCATCAGGCGCTACCATCACCGCAGGAAATTTCCCTATGTGCTTCGAAAATTTATCGTAAGCTATGTCATTCAGCAGCAGTTCTTTTTTACCGGTAAGCCGGTGTACTAGCACAACTTTTTGTTTATCAAAACAAGCTTCTAATCTAAATCCGTCAGATTCAAACTGAACATTCAAAGCATCCGTTTTAGTAAAATAACTTTTGGTAAAACATGCATAATAAATAGCGTCCAGCAAATTGGTTTTTCCCCTGCCATTAAGGCCGCAAATACCAATCACTCTTTCATTAAAATTGAATGAGGAGAAAGAATAATTCTTGAACTGTGTAAGAGAAATGTTTGAAAGCCGCAACATAAGTCTGCAAGATAAATGATTGTATTACATGAAGCTCAAGTGAAGAGACCTTCATCTTGTATTCCGTTACAAATAAAGTTCTAAATAACTGGTTTGTTATTTAGAGCTTTATCTATACAGCTAAACTTCTAAAAATCTAAGCACCTAACCTTCAAACAATTTGTAATACATTTTTGTAAGTACTGTAAAATTGCCACAGTTACTTTAAAAAGAATGGATAATTTTGCCCACACAAATAAATACATGCCTTCAACCGACGTCCTTTTAATAACGCCACCTTTTACACAGTTAAATACACCTTATCCGGCAACGGCTTATTTAAAAGGCTTTTTAAACACCAAAGGCATTACGTCTTTTCAAACCGATTTGGGCATAGAAGTTACCGTTACACTTTTCTCTCAGCAAGGATTGAAGCAATTATTTGGCAGCATTGCCGGCATAGAAGGATTTAATAACAACCTCCAACGCATCTTTACACTTCGGCAACAATACATTCAAACCATTGATGCGGCTATCCTCTTTTTACAAGGCCACAATCCAACACTGGCAAGGCTTATCTGCAACCGGGGTTTTTTGCCGGAGGCATCCCGGTTTGCACAGTTGGATGATTTAACCTGGGCGTTTGGTAATATGGGTTTACAGGATAAAGCCAAACATCTTGCCACCATGTACCTGGAAGACCTGTCAGATTTTATTAAAGAAACAGTTGATAGTCATTTTGGCTTTAGCAGGTATGCAGAACGGCTGGGCAGATCGGCTAATAGTTTTGACGAGCTGTACCTGGCTTTGCAACAACCCTACACGTACATCGATCAAATTCTTATAAAAATTCTTGAACAGCATATTGCAACCGTTCAACCAAAACTGGTTGCTATCTCGGTACCTTTCCCTGGAAATTTGTATGCTGCATTTCGTTGCGGTCAATGGATCAAGCAATACTTCCCTTCCGCAAAAGTGGCTATGGGTGGAGGTTTTGCCAATACAGAACTTCGCTCTCTTTCCGATACAAGGGTATTTGAATTTTTTGATTTTATTACATTGGATGATGGGGAAGCACCCATCGAAAATTTATTGCAACACATTAAAACCAACAATGAATCAGCTAATTTAAAGCGTACGTTAACACTGCAGGATGAAGCAGTAATATACATTGATAACACCGCTTGCACCGATTATAAACAAGGCCAGGTAGGCACACCCGACTACAGTGATTTGCTGCTGGACAAATATATTTCTGCCATTGAATTAGTGAATCCAATGCACAGTCTTTGGAGCGATGGCAGGTGGAATAAACTAACCATGGCTCATGGTTGCTATTGGGGTAAATGTACTTTTTGCGATATCTCACTCAATTACATTCAACACTACGAACCCCTTACTGCTGCTATTCTTTGCAACAGGATGGAAGAGCAGATTGCACAAACCGGCGAGAATGGTTTTCACTTTGTAGATGAGGCTGCACCGCCTGCTTTAATGCGGTCGTTGGCGCTGGAAATTATCAGGCGCAAGCTGGTAGTAAGCTGGTGGACCAATATTCGTTTTGAAAAAAGTTTTACCCGTGATCTTTGTTTGTTATTAAAAGCATCTGGCTGCATTGGCGTATCGGGCGGGCTTGAAGTTGCATCGGACAGGCTGTTGCAGTTGATACAAAAAGGAATTACAGTGGCCCAGGTGGCAAGGGTTACCAAAAACTTTAAAGATGCCGGCATCATGGTGCATGCTTACCTGATGTACGGCTTTCCAACCCAAACGGCACAGGAAACCATTGATTCGCTTGAAATGGTGCGCCAGCTTTTTGAAGCTGGTATTTTGCAGTCAGCCTTCTGGCACCAGTTTGCCATGACGGCTCATAGTCCTGTTGGATTAAATCCTGATGAATACAAGGTTGTAAAGAAAACCAATGCCATCGGCACTTTTGCCAATAATGACATTGAACATACCGATCCAACAGGGGCCGACCATGATAGCTTTGGCTTCGGTTTAAAAAAATCTTTGCTTAATTACATGCATGGCGCCTGCTACGATTACCCGTTGCAAAAATGGTTTGATTTTAAAGTACCAAAGACTTCCATAAAGCCAGGGTATATTTTGGAGGCATTACAAGATGAACCTGTTTTAATTGCAAAGCCAACAACCAAAGTAGTATGGCTGGGCAATATGCCACAATGGGAGGATTACGTGAAATCAAAGAAAGGAAGTCAGTGGGAGATGTGTACCCTTGCATTTGAATCAACTACAGAAACGCTCACCATCAAATTGAACAAGCCAAATGCCCATTGGCTTTTGGCAATGCTGCAACAAATTTCAATTAGCAATCATAAACTGCACAGTTTGGAGGAAGTAAAAGGGAATTACGAAGCTGCAGGCTTTGATGACTTTGAATTGTTTTGGGATAATAAGCCGGTAAACACTTTGTACAGGGCAGGTTTATTGCAGTTGTAAGAAGTGATACCGAATCAATAGCTGTTTCTTATTTCAATCACTCTTTCTATAGTTATTGGCTTTTCCAGATAATCTGCAACCTGGGCAAACGATCTTGCTTTATTTTTGTCGGTTATATTGTCAGAAGAAGAGAGGATAAATATCAGGTCTTTGCTGGCATCTGCCTGATAATTTTCTAAAAAACACCAGCCATCTTTCAGGGGCATATTTAAATCAACCAAAATCAATCTTTTTGTATCCTTATTATTGGATAAATAGGAAAGTGAAGCATCAACATTTTCAAAACTTTTTACCGCAATACCCGGCAGTTCATACTCAAATATTTTTTCAGCTAAAAATAAAGCCATACTGTCGTCATCTATAATACAAATCTCCTCAACATCAGCAATTTTTAAATTAGCAAACATGGTCATTTAATAAAGTTTTAATTTAATATGAAGATAGTCTCTTTTATTTTTAAAATAAAAAATATGCCGGATAATTAACACAATAAAGGAAATAAAAAGTTGGATTTATTTTTACTCTCATTTCTGTTTAAATATAAGTTGATTTTTATTCGTATTACTAAACAAAAAAAATTAATTTCTATTTAAAAACACAAAATTATTGTTTTGAAATGATCGTTGTTTAAAAATATCCGGATTGATCTTTTTTAGGGTTGTTTTGCAGAAAAGTTCAACTGTTTTCCCCTTTCTGTCCCTGAACCTTTTTTTTTCAATTTCTCCCTTATCTTTGCCGCCTAAAATATTTTACCATTGGCAACAAAATTTTCCAAAGACACTTACTTGTATTGGTACGAATTAATGTTATTACTTCGCCGGTTTGAAGAAAAGACAGGGCAGTTGTACGGGATGCAGAAAATAAGAGGCTTTTGTCATTTGTATATAGGGCAGGAAGCTGTGGCTGCAGGTTGTATGACGGCAACCAATCCGGATGATAAATTTATTACTGCATATCGCTGCCATGCACTGGCAATTGCCAAAGGTGTTACACCAAAAGCTACCATGGCAGAATTGTATGGAAAAGCTACCGGATGCAGCAAGGGAAAGGGTGGTAGCATGCATATTTTTGGGGTAGATGTTGGCTTTTTTGGTGGTCATGGTATAGTGGGTGCCCAAATAGGTACCGGTGCCGGCCTTGCATTTGCAGAACAATATAAAGGCACCAATAATGTGGCGCTTTGTTTTTTTGGTGATGGTGCTGCACGGCAAGGTATGCTTCATGAAACATTTAATATGGCCATGCTTTGGAAATTGCCGGTTGTGTTTATCTGTGAAAACAACCAGTATGCAATGGGAACTTCTGTTGCCCGTACCAGCAATGTAATGGATTTGTATAAATTAGCTGATGCCTACGATATGCCGGGAGATAGTGTTGATGGAATGAGCCCGGAGGATGTACACAATGCCATTTTAAGATCAGTAAACAGGGCAAGAGAAAAAGGCGGACCAACCTTGCTGGAAATTAAAACCTATCGTTACAAAGGGCATAGCATGAGTGATCCTCAAAAGTATCGTACCAAAGATGAAGTGGAGGAATACAAACAACGAGATCCTATCGATCATGTGCTTAGAGTTTTGAAAGATGAATTTAAATTAGAAGATGCGGAAATAGAAGTAATCAACGAAAGGGTAAAAGCACAGGTAGAAGAGAGTGTGAAATTTGCTGAAGAAAGCCCCTGGCCCAACGATGATGAATTGTTGAAAGATGTTTACATCCAGGCAGATTATCCATTTATTACCGATTAGGATAATTTAATAAACCGAGTAATTAAGAATCAAATTTATAATAATTAAAAAATGCCCGGCTACCTTTTCTAAAAAAGGAAAATGGGTGAAGAAAAAAAATGGCAGAGAAGCAAGCAATAGTAGAAAATGTAGAAGTAAATGAAGCTGTTGAAAAAGCAAAAGATTTTTGGGCTAAGTTTAGTAAGCCAATTATTTATGTTGGAAGTGCACTGATACTGCTTATTGGCGGTTGGTATGCCTATTTGAATTTTGTAAAAGCACCCAATAATGAAAAAGCGGCTGAATTAATTTTTCCTGCAGAGCAGGTATTTGATAAAATGTCGCAGGGTGGGTTTAACAAAGATTCTATCAACATGGTGTTGAATGGTGGTGGGCCTGTAACAACAGGCGTTTTAAAATTAATCAATAATTATGGGGGAACAGCCGCTGGTAACAGGGCTCACTACATTGCAGGTGCCTGCTATTTATACAGTGGCGATTTTAACAATGCTGTAAAACATTTAAAAAATTTTTCTACAAACGCTACACAGGTGCAAACCAGCGCTTACCTTTTATTGGCTGATGCTTATTCTGAATTAAAAAAGAATGACGATGCTCTGGACTATTATAAAAAAGCGATAGCAGTAAACAGTAAAGATGAATTTATGACACCGGAAGCCTTATTCAAAGCTGCTCTCTTTGCAGATGCAACTGGTAAATCAAAAGAAGCCATTGAATTTTTTAAAAGGATAAAAGATGAATTCCCTAAAAACGGACATGCTAATGAAGTTGATAAATATTTAGCAAGGTTGGGGGTAACAGAATAATTTTATAGTTGTTAACTGCAATTAAATTTTGCAACATGGTTCACAATTTATGTCAGTAAACTCACCTAATATATCAAACACTACGGGCATCCAGCTAACAAAGGATGCCTGTATTGTTATTGTTCGTACAGAATGGAATGCAACTGTGCTGGATGCGTTGGAAGCTGGTTGCATAAAAGTGTTAAAGGCACACGAGGTATCTTACAAAATAATAACAGTGCCCGGTGCATTTGAAATTGCCTTTGCAACCAAAGCCTATTGGGAAGCCCATAAATATAAAGAGGATAAGCCCCATGCATTTATTGCACTGGCTTGTGTAATAAAGGGAGATACGCCCCATTTTGATTATGTATGCAAAGCGGTTACTGATGGCGTATTAAACTTAAACCTTTGTTTGCCGGTACCAACTATTTTTGGCGTTCTTACTGTAGATAACCAGGAGCAGGCCGATGAAAGAATTGGTGGAAAGCACGGTCATAAAGGGGAAGAAGCAGCTATCACTGCACTAAAAATGATCACCTTAAAGCAAAGTTTTTCTCCAAAATAATAATGGCTTTTGATACCCTGTTGCTAAAATGTTTGTTACTATTAAAAAGTAACAGCAACAATCAGGAATACTTCGTTTAATTATTACATAAATTCCCCTTTTGGGGTATTGGGCATGAGAGTACAAATATTTATACCTTGTTTTATTGATCAACTGTATCCACAAACAGCTTTTAATATGGTTAAAGTGCTGGAAAAAGCTTGCTGTGAAGTAGTATACAATACCAACCAAACCTGTTGCGGTCAACCTGCATTTAATGCCGGTTTTTGGGATGAGGCAAGAGAGGTATGTATCAAGTTTATAAAAGATTTCGACAATGCAGATTACATCGTTTGTCCAAGTGCCAGTTGCGTTGGATTTGTAAAGAATTATTATGGTAAGCTTTTCGATAACTCTTCCTACCACAACCAGGTAAAGGATTTAGGTAACCGGATTTTTGAGTTTACTGAATTCCTCACAGATATTTTACACATTGAAAATTTCGGAGCCGAATTAAATGCCACTGCCACCTATCATGATAGTTGTGCTGCCTTACGGGAGTGTAAAATAAAAGATGCTCCACGCAAATTGCTGGCACAGGTAAAAGGGCTGCAACTAGTAGAAATGGACGAGCTGGAAACCTGCTGCGGTTTTGGGGGTTCATTTGCACTAAAATATGAAGGTATCTCCATTGGAATGGCAGACCAGAAAGTTAAAAATGCCCTTGCAACTAAGGCAGAATACATTATATCTACCGATTTAAGTTGCCTGATGCACCTGGATGGCTATATTAAAAAGAACGGCCTAATCATTAAACCGCTGCATATTGCGGATATTCTGGTAAGCGGCTGGGTAGATTAAACCTTTTGTTTTACACTTCGCTTTCCATTGATATAATTTAATAACCTGTTATACTGAACTAACTCCAATAAGATTTAATAATAATCAAATGCTAAGAAAAAAGGTTTTATTTACATCTGTAATTAAAGCATTTGTTTTGTTACTAATATTTCGGGAATATCATTTTTAAATCAAACCAAAAAAAATACCAACATGAAAAAGTTTTTGTTAAACTCATTTGTTTTGCTCGCTTTATTTTTTACAAGTGCTGCTGTTAAAGCACAAACTGCAGATGAAGTAATTGATAAGTACATTGCTGCCATTGGTGGTAAAGAAAAATGGAAGCAAATTAAATCCATGAAATTGGAAGGACAGGTTGAAGTACAGGGATTGGAAATTCCTTTTGTGGTGCAATCAGTTAACAGCAAAGGAACCAGGATGGATGCCGAATTTCAGGGTAGTAAATTCATTGATATTACAACCCCTGCGGCAGGATGGTCACAAAATCCAATGGCTGGAAAAGCTACGCTGCAACCATTAACTGCAGACGAATTAAAAGAAAAATTAGACGAATTGGATATTCAGGGTGCATTTGTTGATTACAAGGAGAAAGGAAGTACAGTTGAATCTTTAGGTAAAGATGAAGAAGATGGCAACGAATATTTTAAAATAAAACTCACCACCAAAAATCATAATGAAACAATTTACTTTTTTGATTTAAAAACCAACCTTATTTATAAGCAGGAAACTACCACCAAACAGCAGGGGCAGGATGTTAAAGTTTCCATTAAACATTTCGATTACCAGGATACAGACTTTGGCGTAAAAATGCCCTTCAAGTTAGATCAGGGAGGAATGATGCTGGTTACAAAAAAAGTATCTACCAATGTACCTGTTGATGAGTCTATCTTCAACGGTAAATAATTATATTGAATTGCCTCAATAATCTTACTCATAAAACTTGATTTGTTGAGTAAGATTTTTTTTTGCTTAAAAATTTGGTGTAAACCAGTTTCTCTACCAGAGCTCACCGTAACTCATTAAAAAATATTCCTAAAAATATTCATTGTATGATAAAAAAAATTACGCTTGCATGGATGGCATGCATATACATGGCCAGCCTTGTTGCCCAAACCGCTATCAACTCCTCCTATTTTCAAACCCTTACTGCAAGGGCGTTGGGGCCATCTACCATGAGCGGCCGTATTAGCGCTATTGAAGGGATGGCAGCCGGCGATCAGCTTACGTTGTATGTAGGCACAGCAGGCGGTGGTATCTGGAAAAGTCAGAACGGCGGTATTTCTTTTGCTCCGGTATTTGATAAATATTGCCAGAGTATAGGAGCTTTGGCCATTGAAAAAAGCAATGCAAAGGTTGTGTATGCCGGCACCGGCGAAAGCAACATGCGCAACACCGTATCCATCGGTGATGGTATGTATAAAACAACCGATGGAGGAGCCAACTGGCTAAAAATCGGGTTGGATAGTACCGAGCATATCAGTAAAATATTATTTGATCCAAACAATAACAAAACGCTATTTGTAGCCGTGCCTGGGCCGCTATGGAGCAGCAGTCCCCACAGGGGTTTGTATAAAACAACTGATGCTGGCAAAACATGGAAAAAGATATTGTTTGTCAACAACGAAACGGGCTGTGCAGATATAGCCATTAATCCAGCCAATCCTAAAATAATGCTGGCCAGTTTCTGGCAATGCAAACGCAAGCCCTATTCGTTTGCGTCAGGTGGGCCGGGCAGTGCTTTATATAAAAGTATTGATGGCGGGGAAACATGGAATAAAGTAACCAAAGGTATGCCCGAAGGGGAAGTTGGCAGGATGGTTATTACCATCAACCCATCAAAGCCCGAAGAAGTGCTGGCAATTATTGAAGCAAAAGTGCCCGGTTTATTTATATCTAAAGACGAGGGAAGCAGCTGGGAAAAATTAGCAGCTACAGAAAATATTACAGCTCGCCCTTTTTATTTTAGCACGTTGGTATTTGACCCGAAAGATCCTAAAAAAGTGTACCGCCCCGCCTATGACTTTCAATATTCAAATGATGGTGGTTATTCCTGGAGCAACACTATTATCGGTGGGGTAGCACCTCATGCCGATCATCATGCACTTTGGATCAATCCGGCAAATACAGATATTATGTACCTCGGTACAGATGGTGGCGTTTATCTTACTATGAACAAAGGTGTATCCTGGCAATTTTTAAATAATTTACCGGTCGGTCAGTTTTATCATGTAGCAACAGACAATGAAAAAAATTACAATGTATACGGCGGCCTGCAGGATAACGGAAGCTGGATGGCGCCTAACTCTTCGGCCGGTGGCGTAAGCAGCGCAGATTGGCAGGATATTAACGGCGGCGATGGTTTTTGGGTGCAGCCCAGTCCTTTAAATTCAAAAATTGTTTTTGCAGAATCTCAAGGCGGAAATGCCAACCGCATTGATTTAACTACCGGATTACCTTCCTCCATCAAACCTCAAAAAGTTGCTGGTGATGACGATCATCGTTTTCACTGGAATACACCGATTGTAACAGGCCTGTCTACTAAAAAGTCTGCTGTCGGAAAACCTTTGTTCAACCTGTACATGGCAAACCAGTATCTATACAAATCAACCGATGAAGGCAGAAACTGGCAACGCATTTCACCCGACTTAACCACCAACGATAAAGCCAAACAAAAATCAGAAGAGAGTGGCGGCATTACGGGTGATAATACCAGTGCAGAAAACCATTGCACCATTTACACTATAACGCAGCATGCTAGCAACGAAAACATCATTTGGGTTGGTACAGATGACGGTAACCTGCAGGTAACAACCGATGCTGGCAAAACCTGGACCAACAAGGCTCCGGAAGTATGGAAGGCAGGTATTCCAAAAGCTGCATGGGTTAGTTGCATCGAACTTTCCAACCTGGTTCCAAAAAGAATGTATGCCAGTTTTGATAACCACATGTATGGCGATCATGCCGCTTATTTTGCGGTAAGTAATGATG
>JAYTTM010000770.1:0-1263 GCA_043745055.1 Chitinophagaceae bacterium
AGGCATCAAAACCTTTATACACGAAAGCAATTCCTTTGCAGGAAAAGCCAATATAATGCTGGGAAAAAACGCCACTAAAATTTTTGTTGCCATTGATGGGATGGAAAAATTTTTTCCTGCCAACAAAATAATCATCAGCGGAAACCCTGTACGGGCAAGCATTACAAACAACCATATAAGCAGGGAAGAAGCCATTCTTTTTTTTGGATTGGATCCAAATAAAAAAACGGTACTATCTGTCGGCGGTAGTTTGGGTGCACATAGTATTAACGAAGCACTGGATAATCATATTACTGAATTTGAAAAAAATAACCTGCAATTGATTTGGCAAACAGGTAAGCCCTATGCAGAAAAAGGCAAAGAGGCAGGAGCGGATAAAACTAATATTTGGGTAAGTGAATTTATCAACCAGATGGAATATGCCTATGCCGCTGCAGATGTAGTAATTAGCAGAAGTGGTGCTATGAGTGTTGGTGAATTATGTGTGATGAAAAAGCCGGTGCTGTTTGTACCTTATCCTTATGCAGCCGAAAATCATCAAACTGTAAATGCAAAAAAACTGGTAGACAGAAATGCTGCCCTAATGATAAAAGATAGTGAAGTTGCAGAAAAACTAGTAGCCACAATTATTGAATTAACTAAAGACGAACAAAAGCAAACTGAATTAAAACAAAACATCAGTAAGCTGGCAATTACAGATGCAGCTGAAGTAGTAGCGAGGGAAGTGTTGAGAGAGGTGGAAGAAGAGTTGAAAGTTTGATAGAGTTGATAAAGTTTATAAGGTTGATAAGGTTAATAGAATTGATAAGATTGATAGAGTTGATAAGGTTAAATGAATTTAATAGAATTGATAAGATTAATATAATTGGTGAGTTTAATAAAGTTGATGAAGAGAAGATTAATTTATCAAAAACATTCAATTTGAATAATGAAAAGTTTACTCGAAATAGTAAGGTCGTTGAATAACTCCCCGCTGGGGAGCGAGGATGGGGGCATAATTTAAAAAGTATTGAATCTATAAATAATGAAAAGTGTAACTGAATTTGTGAAATCGTTGAATAACTCCCCTTCAGGGGATGGGGGCATAGTAAGCTCGTCGAATAACTCTCGGCTGACCAGTGGGCATGGGGAAATAATTTAAAAAGTATTGAATCTATAAATAATGAAAAGTGTAACTGAAATTGTGAAATCGTTGAATAACTCCCCTTCAGGGGATGGGGGCATAGTGAGCTCGTTGAATAACTCCCCTTCAGGGGATGGGGG
>JAYTTM010000771.1:0-1263 GCA_043745055.1 Chitinophagaceae bacterium
ATTCACCAGGGTATTCACAACCTGGCGCCTACCGAAAAGCAGCAAAAATATTATCTTTCAGGTATGAACAGTAAACCCGAAAATGTTGCTGCTGCTGACTTTGAGAAAACGCAGGAACTCACTCAAAAAATTGCACTGCTAGAGAAGCAACTGGCTTGGGAAAAACTTCGCTCCGAAGCATTGGATACCATGATCAATATTGCAGAAAAACAACTCGATATTTCTATCAGAAAAAAGTCTGGATCCCAACAGTCCAAGAAATAAAAAAGGCATATACGAACGCTACTGTGAAAAGTATTTGCTGTCTGTTGGGATATACGCCTCAGGCGTATCACAAACAAACAAAACACCTGTTGCAAAAACAGGTAAATGAAGACCTTATTGTGCAACAGGTACACCACATTAGAGCTGAACAGCCAAGATGTGGCACACGTAAACTATTGATCATGCTTCAACCGTTTTTAGTGTTGTATCATATGAGCATGGGCAGAGATCAATTCTTTGAACTTCTGGCAAAAAACAAACTGCTTGTACGCAAAACAAAACGAAGTGTACATACTACCAACAGCAAACACCACTTTAGGCGCTATCCCAATCTGATAAAAGGTTTTACGCCACTTAAAGCGCACGAACTCTGGGTAAGCGACATCACTTATATACCGCTTAAAGACCGCTTTGCTTACCTGTTTTTAATTACAGATGCCTACAGCAGAAAGATTGTTGGTCATCATGTAAGTGATGATATGAAAGTATCTTCTGCGGTAGTAGCTTTAAAGAAAGCGATGGCACAAAAACCCGCAGAAACAATTGTTATACACCACAGCGACAGAGGGGTACAATATTGCAGCCATGAGTATGTAAATCTGTTACTGCAAAACCATGCAATGATCTCTATGACACAGAGTGGAGACCCGTTGGAAAATGCGGTGGCCGAAAGAGTGAATGGTATTTTAAAAACAGAATTGATCAGCAGCAGTTATGAGGATATTGACAAGGCTTCGCTGAGCATTGCCAGAGCAATTATTATTTACAATTATAAGAGAAGGCACAGCAGTTTAAACTATCAAATACCCAATGAGGTGCATGAGCAAAAAGGGCCACAAATAAGGCGGTGGAAAAACTATTATTATTCTGATACAAAAAAGGAGAAAAAGGTGCAGGCATTGTAAAAGTCAGACGCAAAAAAAATATCTTCTTTAGCTGTGGTGGCTACGAAAATATTTTTTGCCACCGCACGGCTAAAACTTTTTTAATCAACCTTAT
>JAYTTM010000772.1:0-4654 GCA_043745055.1 Chitinophagaceae bacterium
GAAGGTGTAAGGGCTGATACCTCTGTTGAAGGACTGGCTAAACTAAAACCTGCCTTTGCTTTGGGAGGCTGCATTACTGCAGGCAACAGCTCACAAACCAGCGATGGTGCTGCTTTTGTAATAGTAATGAGTGAGCGGATGGTGAATGAACTGGGCTTAAAACCAATTGCAAGGCTGGTAAATTGTGCCAGCGCCGGAGTACACCCCCGTATTATGGGTATTGGGCCGGTAGAAGCCATTCCAAAAGTTTTGCGCCAGGCAAATATGGCTATTGGTGATATTGATTTAATAGAATTGAATGAAGCATTTGCGTCTCAATCCCTGGCTGTAATAAGACAATTAAATTTGAATCCGGAAATTGTAAATATAAATGGAGGTGCTATTGCACTAGGACATCCGTTGGGATGCACCGGCGCCAAACTAACCATACAGGTTGTAAATGATATGAAGCGACTGAATAAAAAGTATGGCATTGTATCGGCCTGTGTTGGCGGCGGACAGGGTATTGCAGGAATTATTGAAAATATAAACTAATGGTAAATAATGGTACAATAATTATTAATTAGCTGTTGAAATGGTAGTACTTTTATACTAAGATTTTTCAGTTAAAAAACAATTGTATGAAAAAAGCCTGCTTAACAATTACAGTTATCATTTTATCTATTATATCAGTTTTTGCGCAACAGTCTGTTGCCATTAACAATACAGGCGCATCAGCTAATTCAAGTGCTATGCTGGATGTTGCCAGTACCAATAAGGGTTTGTTGATACCAAGAATGACCACTGTTCAACGAACAGGTATCTTAAATAAAGCAGTTGGCCTGATGGTATTTGATACAAATACCAATAGTTTCTGGTACTTCCAGTCTTCGGGATGGAGCGAACTTCAAAATACCAGCACCAATCCCTGGCAAAAATATGGAAATGATATTTACAACAACAACTCCGGCAATGTAGGCATTGGAACTTCAGCACCCACAAAGAAGCTTGAAGTAATAGGTGGAATAAAATCCGATCAAATTTTTATTAATGGTGGCAACACAGGTTACTTTTTGATTAATAATGGTAATGGTGGATTAATAGGCTTTAAAAAAGGTTTTTCGGGACTCGGGCTAAATTATTGTATAGCAATCACCGGTGTTTATCCTTCCCAAAACAAACCCGTTCCCAGCAATTATTCTTCAATAGTATTAGCTCCAACAGGTATCGACCCATTTATAGGAGAAATTATGCTTTTTGCAGGAAATTTTGCACCCAGAGGATATGCTTTTTGTAATGGACAACTGCTACCTATTTCTGGCTACCAGGCATTATTCTCCCTATTAGGTACTACCTATGGTGGCAATGGTGTCAACAATTTTGCTCTTCCGGATTTAAGAGATGCAGTACCAGTGCATGCAGGTGCTGGTATTAACTGGCAGCTGGGAGAAAAAAACTGATAATAATTTCTACAACTATAATTCTTTTGCCCATTAATATAACTATGCAAATTTGCGCCTGATATAGGTTTTAAAAATGCAAAGCCCCACAATACCAACCTAAAGAGGAATAGTTGCAGCGCTGCCCTTACCCCGTGCAAGCTGCGTCTTGCTATTGGAATATTGAATTTTAGCGGTCCACAGCCTACTGCTCCCGATTTCATACGTACCAATAAAAATCAAAATACTTCAGTAACAAAACCCCCATTCAAAAAAATATTTTTGTAACTATTGCTGCGTTTTTGCCCATGTATCCATTTTATTTTCAAGTACCTCCAACGGCATAGCTCCGTCTTTTAAAACTTCTGTATGAAAACCAGCAATGTTGAATTTGCTGCCCAGTTGTTTTTCGTACCGGCTACGCAGTTCTCTTATTTTTAAGGCACCTATTTTATAGCCCAATGCCTGGGCAGGGATAACCATATATCTTTCAATTTCGGCGGTAGCACCCTGCTCATTTATGGCTTCGTTATCCATCATATATTTGATGGCTTCTTCCCGGCTCATGCCTTTTATATGTATGGCAACATCTACCACCAGCCGGATGGCACGGTGTATTTCATCACCAAGTGCACCCATGTATTGGTAAGAATCTGTATACAAACCAAGCTCTTTGCCCAGGCTTTCGCAATATAATGCCCAGCCTTCTACATAGGCATTATTGCCGCCAAACCTGCGGAATTTTGGAAGCGATGTATCTTCCTGCTGCAATGAAATCTGGTAATGGTGGCCGGGTATGGCTTCATGCAAAAACAATGATTCCATGCCTGATGTAACATTGAATGTAGTGGCATCAAGAATGGGCACATAAAAAATCCCAGGGCGACTTCCATCGGGTGTGCCCTGGTTGTATTCTGCACTGGCACTTGCTGCACGGAAAGCTTCTGTTTGTCGTATTTCAAACCCAGTTTTAGGTGTTACTGTAAACATTTTATTCAGGTTGGGCATCATACGCTGATGAATTGCCTCAAAAGCATCCAGCACTTCTTTGGGTGTTTTATAAGGCATAAACTGTTTATCCGTTTTCATGAATTCAAAGAAAGCAGGCAGGTTGCCTTTGAATCCTGATACATTTTTTATACTATCCATATTAGCCCTTATACGTGCCACTTCTTTAAGGCCCGTTTGATAAATTTCTTCCGGGGTTTTATTGGTAGTTGTTTGCTGCCGCACTAAATAGGCGTAATACTTTGCACCATCGGGTAATGTGCCAATGCCAGATGTGGTTCTTGTTTTTGGTAAATATTCTTTCTGTAAAAAATTGCCCAGTTTTTTGTAAGATGGAATAAGCTGTTCATTGATGAGTTTAACATAACCGGCGGTGATACGTTGCTTATCGGCATCGCTGAAATTTTCCGGCATTTTTTTAACAGGGCCATAAAACAAACTGCCTTGTGCACTGTCTGTAACCATTGCCTGCATTTGTGGTACCATTTTTAAAACAACCGATTTGGGTAATACAAAACCAGCCGTCATACCCTTTTTAAAATAAACAATAGCACTATCGGCCCATACCGAAAACGCCGTGGCACGTCTTATCCAGTTATCATAATCTTTCACAGATTTAAAAGGCTGCATACCCTCGCCACTACCCATTTGGCCTAGAGATAATGGCAATGCAGTAAACTGGTTATAAGGTATATAATTATCATGAAAGCCAAGCCCCTCCATATTCATTTCCATTTCACGCTTAAAAATATCATAGCTTATCTGGTCGTGCTGATCAAGTTCTTCCCGGGTAAATTTTGTTATATCAGCCAGGTTACGGGTATAAACATCTTTCAGCTTTAAACGGTAGCTATCTGTAAAGTCTGCAGGTAGCAGATCATTGTACCTGGTATCACCAATGGCTGTTGCGTTTATTGGGTATAATAGTAACATTTCTTCAAAATACTTATCCAGTAAAGTAGCCAGTTCTTTATTTCCCTTACTGTTTAGGTTTTTGTCAGGTTGCTTACAGGATGCCAGGGCAGCAAACATCATAATGGCGATAAATATTTTTTTCATGTTTTTTATTTAATTTGAAAGATAGGGAAATGATTTTTTGTAGGAAAAATGGTTTTTTTGATTGGCATGACTGAATGATTGCTATGATGCTAAAACTCCTTTTCTAATATACTTTTTATTAATATTTTTAGTTGTGGGATATCGGTTTCTACAATTAACCAAACCGCCTTTAGTTTAATGTTAAAATATTCATGGGCTATCATATTTCTAAAACTTCGTACTTTATACCAGGGGTAATCATATTTGTTCAGCAATTCATTTTCTACATGTACAATAGCTTCACCAATAATCACAAATTGAAGTAGCACCGCATCATGCAGTAAAGATGTATTGAAGAAGGTATCGCTGGTTTCTCCTTTTACATATTGCTCAATAGTCTCTATTGACTTTTCAATATGCAACAGCCGTTGACAACTTTCTTCATGCGGATCTTTCATAAATTAATTTTAAGTCTGGTTTTATATGCTCAAAAATGTAAGGTTTAAATGAATCAATAAAACCTACATCTACTTTTCTGTCTGTTCTCTGCTCCAGTTGAAACTGGACTTCAGCCAAATCAAAATAACTAAAGGAAGCGTCTGTTTTTAATGCGATATCAATATCGCTTTTAGGACCATCATCTTCACGGGCAAAAGACCCATAAATCCATGCCTTTTCTATCAATGAAAACCTCTTGATTTCTTTTACAACATCTCTAAGTAATGCTTTTCGATCAACTTTTTTAAAAGCAATGTATGCTACCTTTTCTTCTGCAACTTTCAAAGCCTCTAAAGCCACTTCCTCATCCTCCAGTTCGTACAGCAACTTATCACTAAGCCAAGCTACCAGAAAATCATTTTCTTTTACTTTAAAATACCCGGCAAGCTTAACTACTTGTTCTCTGTTAAGCTTACGTTGTCCCCGCTCAACTTTACTAAGTACGGCCTGGTCGATATCCAGATATGCGGCAACAGACCGCAAGGGTAGTTGTTTATCTTCTCTTAGCTTTCGTATAGTGTTGCCTAAACTGTTCATTTTGAAAGATTAACTTTTGACAGAATTTGTCAAAAATATAAACTTTTGGTCTTTCAAGCAACAATTTGTTGTTGAAGTTTTCTACAACAAACTGATAAATATTTACCAACTGGGAAGAATGTTTTTTTGCTGTGGGTATTTTTAGCTCTAAGCAA
>JAYTTM010000773.1:0-1262 GCA_043745055.1 Chitinophagaceae bacterium
GTTGATGTTTTTTTTACTGAGTTTGCCTGTCTTTATTTGCTTTTCTAATCGATGCAAACCCTTTGCTCTATTGTGTTGATCCTTATTTGCTCTTTTTGTGGAGTATTGAATAATTAGCTTCGATTTTTCTTTATCAATAACCACATAGGATTCATTATTAAAAGTAGTACCCAGTATTTTTTCTTGAATGGCTTTGTTTTCATTTTTAATTCTTGCTCCTAAAATATATTGATAGCCTTCTAAATGTAAAATATTATCGTTGCTCAAAAGCCCTGCATCGGCCACCACTATTGGTTTTGATAAGTTGAATTTCTTGCTCAGTTTTTCAATTACGGGTATCAATGTATGTCCCTCAAAAATATTTCCTTCAAAAATATCGTAGCCAATAGCATAGCCTCCCAAGGCAACCAACAGGCCTAAAAATATTTGAGGATTACTGTGTTTACCATCTTTGCTAAACCCTGTTTTACGCAAATCATCTTCATCGCTTGTTTCAAAATAAAGCGTTGTCATATCGTAGAATACGATGCCAATATGGTTGTTTAAAACTTTCTGTGTGTGCTTAAAATTAATTTGTTCTACCTGCTCTTTTAAGTCTTTGTTTAGTTTATCTAAGAATCGGTAAACGGTATCAACATCGATGCTGATGCCTTGATAACGGTATAAATATTCTATCGTTTTTAACTTGCTTAACGGAAAAGCTAATCGGGCAATAACCAAATGCCTGAATAGTTCCTCTTCAATGGCATTAAACCCAATGGCATCATATATTTTACCAAAAACAAGTTCGGGACCAATAGTTCTAATCTGTGCATTTTGTAGTTCCGAAATAAAACTTTCTACAAGAGCATCTTTTTCAAAAACAAACAAACCTTGTTGTTCTTGTAAGCGATAAATTTCTTGTTTGCCCAACGCAAGTAAGTGTGCAATTGATTGTTGGTCATAAGCACTCCCAATTGTTTTTATAAGATGAGATTTCCCATTTCTTTTCTGGATAATTTGAATACTTACACTACCTGATTTATTCTTTTTCTCCCTAACAAACATGTTTAAAATTAACCAAAAATAGTGGCGGGTCACCCAAAAATCAGTTTTTCGTTTTTTAGTATGCTGTATATCTATTAGTTACAAGTATGTTATTTTTACTGTGCGTAAGACAGGAAGAAATGTTTGACCGTGTGCGTATGTATAAAGCATTTGGAATTCATAAAGTATAATTGATTACTTGATACTTTGATAATAGTCGCGCAAAGGCGCAAGGG
>JAYTTM010000774.1:0-4643 GCA_043745055.1 Chitinophagaceae bacterium
TTTGCCGACACGACCCCACGCTATTTTTAGCACATTGCAAGGCACACAAAACCCTGACACAAAGCCAACCTTGCAAAGAGCTAAAAATGCCAACGCACAACCCACCCACCCCGGCTGACGAATATCTATCATCATTGGTCCGACACTTCAGCAATATAACTTTACTGAGCACCCATGCCCACCCACCACCCAAAGACCAACAGCTATCAACAACTTGTTGAAAACTTCAGCAACAAATCTTTGCTCAACAGGACGACAATTTATAAATTTGACAAATTATGTCAAAATACAATCGTTCAAAATGGATAGCTTAGGCGACACAATACGGAAACTTAGAGAAGAAAAGGAACTGCCCTTGCGAACAGTGGCTGCTTTCCTTGACATAGACCAAGCGATTCTTAGTAAAGTTGAAAGAGGACAACGCAAGCCGACAAGAGAACAAGTAGTGAAGCTTGCGGAGTATTTTAAAGTAAAAGAAAATGATTTGTTGGTAGCCTGGCTTTCTGACAAATTGGTTTATGAGGTGGAGGACGAAGACATGGCTTTGAAAGCCCTGCAGGTTGCAGAAGAAAGAGTAAAGTATATTACGAAAAACAAAAAGAAATAATGAACGAAGCAAACGAAATAGCAGAAGTTGAACAACAAGTTGAAACACTTGAAACGGAAGTAAAGAAATTTGCTAACGGACTTCCTTATTGGGCAAAATTTCTTGCAGAAAAAATTTTGTCGGGCAATGTTGTTTCTGATAATGACATCGATACTTCATACTCTTATTTATTGGAACAATTAAAACTCAAAGAAGAAACGGAAAAACCCGAAATTTCCATTGACTACAATGCCTCAAATGCAGGGAACTACAAATCTGATTTACTTCTAACAAAACTTGAAAACGTTGAAGGCGTAAATGCTTTGACCGAAAATCAAACAATTGAATTTTGTCAAAACTTGACTATAGTTTACGGTGCAAATGGTTCAGGAAAATCAGGCTATATAAGACTTTTGAAAAATGTTTTTTATTCAAAAGCACCTGAAACCATTTTGTCTAATATTCATATTGAAAATGGACACAAAGCCGTTAATGCAAAATTCACTTTCCTATCAAACAACACTGAAACAACTTTGGAATTCGCAGACAGAGACAATGCAGAGTTTGAGCAGTTTGCAGTATTTGACGGAAAAAGTGTTTTAAGCCATCTTGAAAACAAAAACGAATTTGAATTCAGACCAGCGGGATTAAGTTTTTTTGCCGATTACACAAATGCTATCATTCGTGTAGAACAAAGACTAAATGCTGATATTCAAACAAAACAATCAGGGTACACAGCAAACGATTTATCTGCTTTGTTTGACGGCAATTCGGAAATCAAAACAATTATTCAAAATCTGAAAGCAGAAACAAAAATTGATGACTTAAAAAAATATACGCCTTTGTCTGATGAAGATAAAAGCCAAAAAGAAACAATACAGAAGCAATATGACGAACTTCTTTTAGCTTCAAAAGGAAAAGAGAAAGAAATAAAAAGCCTTGAAGGCATTAAAAGTTTGTTAGCTCAAAACAAACAGGCGATTGAAAAACTCAATCAGTATTTTGCAACAAAAGTAATAGCGAAAGTAACAATTGCAATTACCGATTGTGTAGCAAAAGTAGCCACAGCAAAAGCCGAAGGCATTGAAAATTTCAAAACCGATAAAATTCAAGGAATAGGAACAGAGGAATGGAAAAATTTTATCGTAGCTGCTGAAACATTTGCTAAAACGCAGAAAGAAGAAAATGCAATTTATCCTGAAAACGGTGATAACTGTTTGCTTTGCCATCAGCCAATTTCAGATGAAGCACAAAAACTTGTTTTAAATTATTGGACTTTCATAAAAAGTGTTGCAGAGCAAAACGCAAAGCAGGCACAAGAAAAACTTGATAAAGCAAAACAAAACTATGAGAATTTAAACTTTGATTTGTTTCCACAAGATAATACGCTTACTGTTTGGCTCTCTGAAAAATATTCCAATGAATTAGAAGCATTAAAGCAAAAACTTTCAGAACAAAAAACACTTGCCCAAAACATCGTTTCCGACATTGAAAGCAAAATAGTAATCGAGAGAGCAGAAATCAAAATTAACGTTGAACAGCACACAACCATAGAAACAGCTATTGATGCTTCTATCAAATTGCTAAAAGAAGATGAGCAAAGTAAAGAATTAGATAAATTACTAAACTCTAAGACTCTTTTAGAACACAAGGAAAAATTCAATACGCATTTTTCAAAGTTTGAAACTTATGTTAATAATCAGGTTTGGCTCAAAAAAGCAAATAAAGCCGATTACGCAAAGCGTAAAATTACCGACACAGAAAAAGCCCGGTCAAACAAATATTTCAACCAAAAATACATTGACACTTTTAACGATGAATGTAAAAAGCTAAACGGAAATTTTGGAATTGACATCAATCACACAGGTTCGGCAGGAAAATCATACAGACAACTGAAATTAAAAGGAAGAAACCCAAATGCTGTTTTGAGCGAAGGCGAACAAAAAGTTATTGCCATTGCAGATTTTCTTTCAGAAATGCAATTATCGGAAGTGAACAGAGGAATTATTTTTGACGACCCTGTTACTTCGTTAGACGAAAAGAGAAAAAGTGAAATTGCTGAACGGCTTGTAAAAGAAGCATTGCTAAAACAGGTCATCATTTTTACACATGATTTAGTTTTTGTTTCTTCCTTAATTGGACATTGCAAAGGAAACAATACAGGCAATGACTGCCATTGGATTGAAAATGTTGATGGAAGCCAGCCGGGAACAATTTGGTTACGAAATACGCCATCGTTTGAAAAAGATTATAAAACTTCCGGAAAAGCACAGGGATATTATGATGAAGCCAAAAAATTAGCACCGGAACAAAGAGAAAATAAAATGAAAAACGGCTTTGCCGCTTTAAGAACAAGCTATGAAACGCAAGTTGTATTTGGATTGTTCAAAGGAGTTGTTCAACGGTTTGAGGAAAGAGTTAGTGTTGATAGTTTGAAAACCGTTTTTTTTACAACAGAAATAAGAGATGAAATATTAGATAGCTTTTATCAATGCTGCCGCTATATGGAGGGACACTCTCATAGTGATAAATATGCGTATAAGAAACCTGAATTGGATAATCTAAACGAAGAAATCCAACGCTTCAACGCAATTAAAAAGAAGATTGCTGATTTAAAAGAAATTAAAAACGAACAGAAAAATTAACGATGCCAACACTCCAATTTAAAGGAAAAACATTTGTACAAAATCATCACTTAGCCGTGAAGTACCATCAGCTTGTGCCAAAGAAGGAATTAAGTTTAACTGATAAAATTTCTTTACACGATAACCTGATAATACAAGGCGATAACCTGAAAGCATTAAAAGCATTGTTACCTACTTATGCAGGAAAAATAAAGTGTATCTACATTGACCCACCTTATAATACAGGAAATGAAAATTGGGTTTATAATGACAATGTAAACAGTCCAATGATAAAGGACTGGTTAGGCAAAGTGGTTGACAAAGAAGATATGACAAGGCATGATAAATGGCTTTGTATGATAATGCCGAGAGTGAAATTGTTGAGAGAGTTGTTAAGTGAAGATGGCGCAATATTTATTTCAATTGACGATAATGAACAACATAATTTACGGGTTTTATTAGATGAAATTTTTGGGGCAGAAAATTTTTTGGCAAATATTTGTTGGCAAAAGAAACAATCACCTCAAAATGATGCTGCTAATTTTTCTGATATGCATGACTTCATTATCTCGTATGCTAAAAATAGGAGACTAACTACATCTGAAAAGGATGGCTGGATAAGAAACCTCATTCCGAAAAACGAAAAACAAATTGCCAGATATAAAAATCCAGATAATGATTATAGAGGCGACTGGGCCTCGGGTGACTTAACAAGTAACAAAACAAGATTTGAGCGCCCAAATTTATATTACGCCATAATTAATCCTAATACCAATGAAGAAGTTTGGCCTTCCGAAAGTACAGTTTGGCGGTATGAAAGAAATTATATGAATGAACTGCTAAAAGATGATAGATTATTTTGGGGATTAAAGGGGACCAATTTTCCTAGATTCAAAAACTTTGTGACAGAAGTACAAGAAGGAGTAGTTCCTACGACATGGTGGGATAGGGAATTTGCCGGAGATAATCAAGAAGCAAGAAGAGAGTTTCGAAGCATATTTAATGAAGCGGAAGATGATTTTGCAACACCCAAACCGACATCACTTTTAACCAAGATTCTTCAAATTGCAACAAATCAGGACTCATTAATTCTCGACAGCTTCGCAGGTTCAGGTACAACTGCTCATGCAGTTTTAGAACTTAATAAAGAAGACGGCGGCAACCGAAAATTTATTTTAGTAGAACAGGAAGATTACGCCAACACTATTACAGCCGAAAGAGTAAGGCGGGTTATCAAAGGAGTGAAAACTGCTAAAAACGAAAACCTAAAAAATGGCTTAGGCGGCACATTCAGTTATTTTGAATTAGGTCCAACCATTGAAATGGAAAGCATACTGCAAGGTAAAAACCTGCCAAGCTATGAAGAGTTTGCCCGTTACATATTTTATACCGCCACCGGCGAAGAATTTAACTCAACAAAAATAAATTCAACA
>JAYTTM010000775.1:0-1260 GCA_043745055.1 Chitinophagaceae bacterium
TCAAAGCTAGATAAAAAAATGATGTTAGTATAATATAACCTGCTCTTTATCCCATTCTACTTTTACTTTTTGAGAAGTAACAGTATCTATGGCTTTACCACAATAATCTGGTTGAATGGGCAACTCCCTGTTAAAACGCCTGTTTACCAAAACACAGAGTTCTACTTTTTGAGGCCTGCCAAAATCCTGTAACGCATCCAATGCTGCCCGGATGGTGCGACCGGTGTACAGCACATCATCAATCAGTATTACTTTTTTTCCTTCGATAGAAAAAGGTATATCTGTTTTGGTTGCCTTGTGTAATTCATTTCTAACATCATCCCGGTAAAAGGTAATGTCCAGCACGCCATACTTCACTTTTTCATCCGGAAAAAGTGCTTGTATAGTTTCTACAATTAATTTACTTACCTGCAAACCTCTTGGTTGCAAACCAATAAAAACCACCTCCTTTAAATCGGTTTGGTTTTCTACCAGTTGATGCGCCAGGCGAAGTATGGTAAGATGTAATTGCTGTTTATCTAAAATTATTTCCAATGCTTATAATTTAAATTTGTGGATGGTGAATTGTGAATGGGCAATGGGCAATTTGCAATGGTGAATCTTTAAAAATCAAACGAAATAAGTATTACCGAATAATTTCTAGCTGAAAAAAAAATACTATCCGCCATCTTTACTTGCGCCAAATAAACTCCTATTCACCTTTCTCCATTGACCATTCACCATTAACCATTCACCCTATGCTTCTTCCAAAAACGAATACCTGTAATCCGTAACGGGAACAAATGTTTCTTTGATAGTTCTTGCACTTAGCCAACGATATAAATTTAAAGAAGCACCTGCTTTATCATTGGTGCCGCTGGCTCTTGCACCGCCAAATGGCTGCTGACCTACCACTGCACCTGTTGGCTTATCATTAATATAAAAATTACCTGCACTGTTGCGAAGTTTATTGGTGGCAAGTTCTACCGCATACCGGTCTTGTGCAATTATAGCGCCTGTTAACGCATAGGGTGAAGTAGCATCTACCAGGGTTAACGTATCTTCAAATTTTTCTGCATCATACACATAAATAGTTAGTACTGGTCCAAACAATTCGTCACACATGGTTACGTATTTGGGATCGGTAGTTTCAATCACTGTAGGCTCTATAAAATAGCCTTTCGATTTATCACATTTTCCGCCTACCAGTATTTTTGCATTGCTTCCTTTTTTACTGGTTGCTTTGATATAACTTTCTAACTTGTCGAAGCTTTTTTCATC
>JAYTTM010000776.1:0-4641 GCA_043745055.1 Chitinophagaceae bacterium
TTTAAAAATTCGTTCCAAGCGGCTGGCACAACAAAAGGGATTGGATTATAAAAAAAGTGATAGCGATGGACTGGCAGGAAGATTTAAAGTTTTTGGACAGGTGATGCTGGGAATAATTGTAGGGGTAACCTTATATTTTAGCCCGAGTGTTACTGTTAAAAGAGAAGTGATTGCCAATGCAAATCCTCAAATAGTAATACAGGCTGGTGAAAAAAAACTAAAGGAAGATACGGTAATCATTGATGGCAAAGCACATCGCTTTGTAAGTGTAAAAACCCCCATTACTACCATACCATTTGTAAAAACACATGAGTTTAATTATGCAAAATTATTACCTGAAAGCTGGCAGGCATTTACTTATATAATTTACATCATCATTGTAATATTTATAGTAACTGCGGTTAGCAATGGTGCAAATATTACGGATGGATTGGATGGTTTAGCAACGGGGGTTAGTGCCATCATAGGTATTTGTTTGGGCATATTTGCTTATGTAAGCGGCAACATAAAATTTGCTGAATATTTAAATATCATGTACATCCCCAACCTGGGCGAACTGTCCATTTTTATCGGTGCATTTGTTGGTGCATGTATTGGGTTTTTGTGGTACAATGCTTACCCGGCGCAGGTTTTTATGGGAGATACCGGTAGCCTTGCATTGGGTGGTATTATAGCTGCACTCGCCATCATCGTTCGTAAAGAATTATTGATACCATTCTTTTGTTTTGTGTTTTTAGTAGAGAATTTGAGCGTGGTAATTCAAGTGAGTTACTTTAAATATACACGGCGAAAGTATGGCGAGGGGCGGCGGATATTTTTAATGAGTCCATTACATCACCATTATCAGAAGCTGGGCTATCATGAAAGTAAAATAGCAGTGCGGTTTTGGATAATAACAATTGTAAGTGTAGTGATGGCTATTGTTACTTTAAAATTAAGATAAAGTGTTTTGTTCCTTTTTTAAAAGTTGAGTTTATAAAAGGAATGTCAATATAGAATCCAATACCGATGAAAAATTAAGCTGTTAATCACGTGAATGATTTAAGGAAACTACCCGTTAAATTCTATGCTGTTGAAGAACCATTTTTATCTCGTCCTGTAAAAACAAATAAAATCTAAATGCCAATGCTGATTAAAAAGCAAAGGCAAAAAATAAAAATTTCTTATTGTTTGTTTAGCCGCATCAATAAGAACAACCAACAGACCTGTTAAATTCTATGCTGTTGAAGAACCATTTTTAACCATTTAACATTTACCATTTGCAAAAATGAGTGATGCTCAAAATTTGTCTGCTGATGTAATGCCGCCCAATACAAGTGTTTTGTCTAAACCGAGGCTTGTAATACTCGGCGCCGGCGAAAGTGGTATTGGTGCAGCATTGCTGGCAAAGCAAAAAGGTTATGATGTATTTGTAAGCGATGGTGGTGCCATTAAGGAAAACTTTAAAGAGGAGTTGTTGCACCACAACATCTCATTTGAAGAAGGCGCTCACACAGAAGCAACTATTTTAAATGCCCATGAAGTGATTAAAAGCCCTGGCATACCGGAGAAGAATGAAATGGTGAAAAAAATCAGGGCAAAGGGAATTCCGGTGATTAGTGAAATTGAATTTGCTTACCGGTACAAAGGCAATAGTAAAATTATTGCAATTACTGGTACCAATGGTAAAACCACCACCACCGCATTAACTTATCATATTTGCAAACATGGTGGAGCAAATTGTGCAATGGTTGGCAATATTGGTTACTCATTTGCAAGGCAGGTAGCGTTGGAGCCTAAGGCGTTGTATGTGGTGGAAATAAGTTCTTTTCAGTTAGATGATATTGATACATTCAGGCCGGATGTGGCCATATTAACCAATATCACCGAAGATCATCTAGACAGGTATGAATATGCAATGATTAATTACATCAACAGCAAATTCAGGATTGTTAAAAATCAACAACCAGGCGATTTATTTATATACTGCCTGGATGATGAAATAACAAACAAGTATATTAAAAACTATTCCATTAAATCAACATTATATCCCATTACCATGAGCAAAGAATTACCCGAAGGTGCCTACATCAGTAACAGTATGCTGCACCTTAAATGGAAAAGTGAAGAGGTAGAAATGAACATCAAAGATTTTGCCTTAAAGGGTAAACACAATCAATACAATGGTATGGCAGCTGGAGCAGCATCTGTTGCGGTTGATATAAAAAAAGAACATGTGAGAGAAGCATTACAAACCTTTCAAAGCCTCGATCATCGCATGGAGCATGTGGTTAATATCCGGGGCGTTGAATATATAAATGACAGTAAGGCAACCAATGTAAACAGTACCTGGTTTGCGTTGGAAAGTATGGAAAAACCAACCATTTTAATAATGGGCGGTGTAGATAAAGGCAACGATTATACAATAATGCAGGAGCTGGTAAAAGAGAAAGTAAAAGCCATTGTTTGTTTGGGTACTGATAATAGAAAAATTCATGAAGCTTTCGGCAACATGGTGCCACTAATGGTAAACACAGCTACCGCAGCGGAAGCTGTGCAGGCCGCTTTTCACTTTGCCAGCAAAGGTGATGTAGTATTGTTAAGCCCGGCTTGTGCCAGTTTCGATTTATTTAAAAATTATGAAGACAGAGGCAACCAGTTTAAGCAGGCTGTAAAAGATTTGTAGAGGCAATTGCTTATTCCTCAAACCCCACATGGGCAATAAGGGAATAGCTGAATATTATTAAATTTTAAAAATTATTTACCAGCCCAAAGCGGTAATAAAATGCCAGATAGTAAAACGATATTAAAACAAATTTTTGGCTTTAGTGAAAGTAGCGAAGGTGCTTTTAGTGCTTCCATGAAAGGGTTGGGTAGTACCAGCCTGGTAAATAAAACCAAAGGCGATCGGGTAATATGGGCAATCGTAATTATTCTAACACTTATAAGTTTGCTGGTAGTTTATAGCAGTACCGGTTCACTGGCATATAAATATAGTAAGAGTACCGAAAGCTTTTTATTTAAGCAGTTTACTTTTATTATTTTAGGAGTACTTATTATCTATTTTGCCCACAGGGTTAACTACACTATTTATTCAAGGATAGCGCTCATTTTGTTTTTAATTTCCATCCCGTTGTTGTTGTATACCTTGTTTTTCGGTGTACAATTAAATGCCGGCAGCCGCTGGATTAAACTGCCTGTTATCAACATGACTTTCCAAACTTCCGATTTGGCAAAGCTGGCATTATTCATGTATATGAGCAGACAACTAAGTCGTAAACAAAGTGTGATAAAAGATTTTAAAAAAGGGTTTCTGCCCATCATTATTCCTGTAGCCATTATTTGTATTTTGATAGCACCAGCCAATCTTTCCACCGCCATATTAATTGCTGGTACAAGTATTTTGTTAATGTTTATCGGACGGGTAAATTCAAAACATATTTTAGCTACTATTGGAGTTGTAATGATACCGGTTGTGATTCTTATTTCCATTGCCATAAAATATTACGACAAAGAAGATCACAAATCTAAAGACCTGCCGTCTATTTTAGCAGCAGGTAGAATACCCACTTGGATAGGAAGAATACAAACTTTTATTTACAGCAATAAAGAAGACCAAAATGAAAAACTTTACCAGATTAACCAGGCAAAAATAGCCATCGCCAGTGGCGGATGGTTTGGTCGTGGGCCCGGTAACAGCAATGCAAGAAATTTTTTACCACACTCTTACAGCGATTTTATTTTCGCCATTATTTTAGAAGAGTATGGCTTACTCGGCGGTATTTTTATTGTGTTTATTTACCTGTTGTTTTTGTACCGCTGTATCAGGTTGTATCAAAAATGCCCATTTGCATTTGGTGCATTTCTGGCGCTGGCATTAAGTTTTACGCTGGTAATACAAGCAATTGCCAATATGGGCGTAAATGTAAATGTATTTCCAAATACAGGCGTCACGTTGCCGTTAGTAAGTATGGGTGGCAGTAGTTTTTTGTTCACCTGTTTATCAATCGGTATCATATTAAGTGTAGCTAGAAATGTGGAACAGTTAGAAGGTAAGGCAGCAGTTACAGCCGCTGCTAATCCAGCAGTTGTGGGAGCTTAAAGGCAAACATAAAAAAAGAAGTTTTTTGTGACAAACATTTGTTCCTTGATTAAACATCGTTGCGTCGCACTCTTGTACGGTATACCAATTTTGAACTATAAAAGGGAACTTGATAAAAAAAGTAAACCCATCAACCGAATAAATGAATGATGACAATAACATAAAGACTTCTAAGCCCCTCCCTTTGGGTGGCAGGGGGGCTGGAAGTGTACGGTTATCAATCATCATTGCCGGCGGAGGAACAGGCGGACATATTTTTCCGGCAGTAGCCATTGCCAACGCCATTAAAAATATGCGACCAGATGCAGACATTTTATTTGTAGGCGCCAAAGGGAAAATGGAAATGGATAAAGTGCCCCAGGCAGGCTATAAAATTATTGGGTTGGATATTGCAGGTTTCAACAGAAGTTCTTTGATAAAAAATATTGGATTGCCATTAAAACTGATAAAAAGTTTTTTGCAGGTAAGAACAATATTTAAAAAGTTTAAGCCAATGGCAGTTATTGGTGTAGGAGGTTATTCAAGTTTTCCGGTGTTGAAATTTGCACAGTCGCAAGGCA
>JAYTTM010000777.1:0-1257 GCA_043745055.1 Chitinophagaceae bacterium
TCGTGCAGTTTATTGTATTTGCCGGCGTAGTAATAGGCGCTGTCATTGTTACTCAGGCTTTTAAAAATTTCAGAAGCGGTGTTATAAGCATTCTGCAGATAATTAGCAGAAGGCCATTTTTGCAATAACCCAAATGCTTCTCTCACTTGCTGCATTGCTATTGTTTTATTGCCCAATGCCAGGTTGGTTTTTGCTGCCCATTGCAGGGAATTAGCAGCATTGTCATAAATTTCTTTTTCTTTACTGATATGGTAATCCATCTCAAACAAAGGCAATGCGGCAGTATAGTTTCCCTGTGCAAAATATATCTGCGCCATATTGCCTGAGATAATTCCTTTCCAGGGCAGATTATTGATTTTCTTCTCAACTTCCAATGCTTTGCTGTAATACAAAAAGGCAGAATCGTACTTTCCCATCCTGTGATAAGCCAGGGCAATCGTATTAGAACAGGTCATTGTATAATGATCTTTTAACTCACTATTAAATGCATTTAAAACACTAATTGCATTTTGTGAATACTTAATGCTTTTTTCATATTCCCTCACCCGCCACAGCATTTCACCCAGTACAACATAATGGGCAAAAGGAGCCGCCAGGTTGATTTTATCATACAACTCAGCACTGTTCATCATATACATTACAGCAAGTTCTGTCTCATCTAAAGCATACATGTAATTACCGTACATGCCGCTTACCAGGGCTGTTAAATAATCGTCGTTGGTTTCATACGCAAGTTGCATTGCTTTTGAAAGCAGCTTTGTAATTTCATCCTTAATTTTTTCTTTTTTAAATGGGGCAAAGGAAGGAGCTGAATGGTTGTAATTTATTAACCAACCTGACCGTATGCAATAATACCTTGCTAAAAAATAATTGCCTTTTGCATCAGGCTGTTTACTTAGTTGTGTTAAGAAATTAAATGCGGAAGCACTGTCAAATTCTCGTGAATAAATTAATTTAAAAAATGCTTCATTTTTTTTATCGCTGGGGTCTGCCAGTTTTTTTACCCATTCATCGGCATGTAAAGCTATCTGCTGGCCAATACAATTGTGCATTGCAACTAAGCAAAAGAAAGCAATAAATAATGCCTTTAATTTCAATGGAATAAGGTTGGGTTTCAAACCCTAAAATAAGGGATTTCTGCTAAAAGAAAATTTAATGTATAGGTTGGTGTGAATTTAAATTGTAACGTATCTGTAGGTAAGTGTGTTTTTGATTGCAGCATTCATACTTAATTTAATAAGCGCTCTACAGCTCTTT
>JAYTTM010000778.1:0-1256 GCA_043745055.1 Chitinophagaceae bacterium
TTGCAAGAACGATATTGATGTAGTAAGTAGAGATAGAAAATTAACGTTAAAAAACTTAATTTTTATCATTATGAACTTCAAAACATCTATTCAAAGAGAACTTGATAGCTTTTTTAAATCAGTTTCTAACAAGGATTTTAATATCCGAGAAGTTACCAAAGGGGCATTTTCTCAAGCACGGTTAAAGTTGAATCCTTGGGGATTTAAACGTTTAAATCAAGTAGCGGTTGATTCTTTTTACGAAGATGCTGATTATCATACTTGGCATGGCTTCCGAGTTTTAGCGGTTGATGGTACACGGTTAAATTTACCCAATCATAAAAGTATAGTTGAAGCATTTGGCTCTCATATAATTGGTCCAACTTTGAGCGTTACAAAATCATTAGCCTTGGGTTCATTGCTTTATGATGTACTTAATAGCATTACCATAGATGGTCAAATAGACCGTTATGATTCCAGCGAAAGAGACTTACTTATAAAGCATATTGATAAGATTAAAAAAGACGATTTATTGCTCTTAGATAGAGGATATGGCAGTTTTTGGTTATTTTTTTTACTTCAAGCCAAAAAAATTGACTTTTGTGTGAGAATCAAAGACAACCGGCTTGTCGTTAGGGAATTTAACCAAAGTGATAAGCAAGAGCAAATCGTATCATTTAACCTGCCAGCAAGAGATTTTGATAAATTGGCGGCATATCCTGAATATCAAACTAAAACAATCACGTGCCGGCTTATAAAAGTTGTTTTAGTTACGGGCGAAACAGAAATATTATGTACTTCACTAAAAGATAAAGACGTTTATAAAGTTGAAGTATTCAATGAACTTTATGGTTTGAGATGGAATCAGGAAGAAGCCTATAAACTATTTAAAAGTAGAATTGAATTAGAGAATTTTTCGGGCAAAACCGCCTTGGCAATCCAGCAAGATTTTCATGCCAAAGTATTTCTAATGACTTTGTGTGCTGCCTACGCTCATCCAATTGAAGAAAAGGTTATTCAAGAATACAAAGCTGATCAAGACAGAAAGTTCTCACAGAAGATTAATAGGACAAACACAATGGGAATGACTCAGAGTATTTTGATTGCAGTATTCATAAAAAAACAGTTCCGAAAAGCTATTAAAGCCTTTGATGATATTGTATTTAAAACACGAGAAATATTAAGACCCAATCGAAGTTTACCCAGAAAGCACAAGCCTAAAAATAAGTATTATATGAACTATAAAAGGCTATGATTTCCCTTAACTAAACGACATT
>JAYTTM010000779.1:0-4627 GCA_043745055.1 Chitinophagaceae bacterium
TTCAAATATTTGCTTTTGGGATTTGACTTGACTGCTTACTAGAATAGTAATAGAAATGAAAATAGTTTTTATTGATTTCATGTTGATAGTTTAAACTAAAATATATTATTATTTTTAAAGCGCCAATAACAAAAGGATAAAATTCAATTTAGGTCGTACTTCTGTGAAATAAGGTTAACCTTTTATGAAACTCATAGCAAGTTTTCTTCTAACTTGCCGGTATGAAATTGATATTTTCATTCCTGGTGATACTGCTACCTGCAATGGTTTTTTCACAGAACAACCAACCTTTTATTAAACTGGTGCAGCCGTTCAAAGCCTCCAACACTGTATCAAACTCTCGTCAATATATTATTGGCAGCACCTGCAAAACATGTAATATCATCATCAACGAAAAGCAGGTTAAAGTGTATCCTACAGGCGCATTTGCTCTGGAGCTAAATTTAAAACCCGGCGACAGCAGTTTCACAATAAAAGCTGCCTCCGCTGATAAAAGCAGTATTAAAAAAATTGACTACAGCTATACAGTTCCAAAAGCTGCAGAGGCTATAAAAATGTTGGATATCGGTAATATACAGGTTTACCCAGAGGGTAATTTGGTGTTGATGAAAGGGGATAAAATAAAGTTTAAAGTAAAGGCACTTACCGGTTGTATTGTAAAAGCACTGGATAAAATAACGCTGTACGAAATGCCACTTAAGTTAACTGATAGCATGCCCGGTATTTACCAGGGAGAATATACTATTCAGGAAACTGACAGCTTTACTTCAAAGAAAATTAATATATCCATTACCGACACAGTCGAAAATACAAAAACCAGAACTATTTCAACAACCATTTCAACCTTGTCTTCGTTGGCATCTGATATTGCCATCACAAAAGGACGTTTGGCACATCTTGAATATGGCTTGGGAGATGACCGGCTCGGCGGGGCAAAAATTGGCTATCTCGACAGCAATATTGTACTGAAAATTATTGGAAAGGTTGGCACCCATTACAAAGTACAGTTAACTAAAAATCGCTCTGCCTATATTCCGGAAGAGCATGTGGACTTGTTGCCAAAAGGAAGTTTTACACCAGAGAGCCTCACTGCAAAATGGAGTGTATATGGCGACGAAAAATACGACTATGTAAGAGTGGGTTTGTTTGCAAAACTGCCTTACCAGTCTTTTCAACTGATTAACCCTTCAAAAATTGTAGTAGATATTTTTGGCGCTACCAACAATACCAACTGGATTACACAATTGCAGAGCGTAAAAGAAATTACCAACGTGGAATATGAGCAGGTTGCAGATGATGTTTTTAGAATAACCATATTGCTAAAACATACACAGCATTGGGGTCACAAAATATATTACAGCGGTAATAATTTAATGATAAGGGTAACAAGGCAGTCGGAAGATTTACAACTCAGTAAATTAATTATTGCGGTTGATGCAGGGCATGGTGGCACCAACAATGGAGCAGTGGGTGCAACGGGTGTTTATGAAAAAGATATTACGCTGGCACTGTCTTTAAAGTTGCAGAAGGCTTTGCAAAAAGAAGGTGCAACAGTAATAATGACAAGAGAAAAAGAACAATTTTTTGATAACAAAGAACGTATTTTACTTTACAGGGATAGCCTGCCAAACCTCCTGGTAAGCCTCCATCTTAACTCATCCGAAGATCCCTTTAGAACCAGTGGTACCAGTACTTTCTACCGCTACCCCGGCTTTAAAAATTTCAGTTTAGATATCTACAAACGAATGCTTGAACTTGGCCTGAAAGAATACGGTAATAACAGCTCATTTAATTTTATGCTTAACAGTCCTACAGAATATCCAAATGCATTGATAGAAACATTATTCCTTAGTAACCTGGAGGAAGAAACCAATATTTTAAATGAAAGCTATCAACAAAAGATGGTGGAGAAAATTGTATTGGGGATACAAGATTTTTTACAAGGATGTAAAGAAAAATAGCAACCAATATTTAAACCCCAAAAATTATCCCGAGCCAAAAGTTCTTTTTTTTATTAGTTTTGGCTCAGGATAATTATACGTCATAGCTAAATGCTGTAAACAAATCATCCATTACAATTTGTTTATCCACCAACCCGATACTATGTTCATTACTATGAAAACCAAAAGTAGTAATAAGGGTAAGAAAGAGATGCTTTCTTGTTTTAGTCTGCTCCTTAAATGTATAGAGTTTTTGTTGAAGTACTGCTGCATATTTCTTATCCACAGAAAAAGGGGTGCTGTAAAATTTTATTTCACATACATTAATACTGTTATCCCTTCGGTCGATAATCATATCTATCTGCGAGCCCCCGGTTTTTTTATCATTGCTTTTTTTCCAGGTTGATTGTTCACTGTAAATACCCGGTATGCCCAACGCTATCTTAATAGCAGGTGTATGTTTATAACAAACAGTTTCAAATGCCAACCCACTCCATGTTTTCCACGAAGGCGTATCGGAGATTTTAAGCCAGGCACCTTTACCGCTTGCTTTATTAGGTTCAATAAATTTGAGGTAAAACATTGAATATTCATCCGTGAGAGTATAAATACTATCTTTTATTTTTCGACCAAAAGGTATGTAGGGCGTTATAAAGCCAGAAGATGATAATTCTTCCAGCAGCGATGTGGTACTGCCGCCAGATTGTAGTTTACTGCTTTTGATAATATCATTCCTGGTCATGCCCATTGGTTTGGCTGCCAATGCCCGTATTACTTTCATGTAGCGGTCTGCATTATCAAACAAAGCCCTGTACAAATCAGTAAACTCATTGTATAAAAACCCGTTTTTAGAAAAACATTCCTTGTCTATAATTTGTGCAGTACTTAGCCCCGGTTTTACCAGCGATAAATATTGTGGAATGCCGCCCATTGCCATGTACAATTGTGTTATTTGGTATCGGTTGAGTTTTACACCAATGCTTTTTAGAAACAATTCTGTTTCATACAAATTAAAAGGCAGCAATGGAATTTTACGGGTAATGCGGTTGTGCAACCCCCCTTTATTTCTTACTACATTTTGTATCATCCACGAAGCTGCAGAGCCGCATAAAATAACAGCAATATTGTTTTTACCAGATGCCCAGTTATTCCAGAAATTTTCAAAGGCTGCTAAAAAATTAGATTTTACTGTTTGCATCCAGGGAAATTCATCCAAAAAAATAATTACCTTTTTCTGGCGCATTTTTTTCTGTAGCAGCGATTGCAATAATTCAAAAGCTGTAAACCAATCTGCCGGTGTGGGCAAGGGAATATTAGTATTTAGCTGAGCCGATAATGCTTTTGTAAAATGCTGTAGCTGCACTTCAGTTTCAACACTATGCAGACCCGAATACTGAAAGGCAATCTGTTTGGACAGATAGGTTCGTATAAGGTATGTTTTACCCACCCTTCGTCTTCCATATACTGCCACTAATTCTGCACGGGAAGACGCTGTAATATCTTCCAGTATTGACTTCTCTTCTTCTCTGCCTATAATAATTCTTTCTTCCATAGTAAATTATCTTGAGCCAAATGTACAAAAAATATTGAGTTTTGGCTCAGGATAGTTTCATTATACTGAGCCAAAAGTGGTAAAAATAATGAGATTTGGCTCAAGATAATATGAGGCTCGTCATGTGAAATTTGTATTTTTTATACCCATTTATTAAAAAGACAGCACTACTTTACTCCCATCTTTTTACCGTAAAATTTATTAAATGCTGCTACTGTTTCTTTCACTGCATCAATCATTTGCTTAGTGGGTGCCCATTCGCCTTCCTGCAAGGCATTGTGTATAGAAGTAAAGCTTCTCTGAAATTTTACCAGGCTTTTTGCATTATCCGTGTTTTTATCAGCTACTGATAATTCCTTTATACATTGTTGAATATTATTGTAACAAATCAGGCTCAAATCATGCTGCAGTTGTACATCTTTTACCGCAGTTTTTACTCTTGGATCCAGAACGACTTCAAAAGATTGGACAACTGTTTTTCCGTCAACAGTAAGTTTTGCTTTATAATTACCCGGCATTACCCAGGGTGAAGTGGCATTGGGTGCAGTATTCATATAAGTTGCCGCAATGGGAAAAGATACCGGCAAGTTTAATGGGGTATAGTGCATATCCCACAAAAAGCGATGACTGCCGGCTGCGCCGGAAAGTAGCTGCTGCGGCATTATCCAGTAAGGTGGAACGTTCCCTTCAGGAATAGTGTACAACGTATCTTTCGATGTGTATTTTCTTACAACTGTTCCTTTTGCATTTACTATTTCCAAACTGATATCGGAGCTGTTTGCTGCAAGGTAATAATCTATCATAGCGCCTTCCGGAGGATTTTGCCCAGCCGGTTCTTCCTGTGGCAATGGGGTATCCGGGTTCATGTTCCATCTTACCCGATACGCTCTTTGTGGTTTAAAAAGTATGGTGGACGAATTGGCAAGTGGACTCGTTAACTGGCGCAAAGCCTCAATGTTATCTAATATCCAAAAACTTCTGCCGTGTGTGCCAACAACAATATCATCATCTTTTATTACCAAATCCCTGATGGAAGTTGCAGGCATATTCAACCGCAAGGTTTGCCAGTTTTCGCCATCATCAAAAGATACATACACTGCTCTTTCACTACCGGCAAATAACAAACCTTTTCGTA
>JAYTTM010000780.1:0-4620 GCA_043745055.1 Chitinophagaceae bacterium
ATTCAACAGTCATAAGCATTGTCCTTCCTAAACAGATACAATGCTTTTTACTGTCGCCACAATATCAGTATAAATAATAGTACCCTAAAAGCGGGACGAAGTGTTGTTCGCTGCCACCCTTTAAAAAGGTGGTGGCGGCTGCACTACAATGAAAAAATTATTACCGGGTAGCCGCAAACGGGATTACAGAGTAGGAGAAAAAATTTACTAAATATTTGTTTATGAAACTTTTAAAGCTATTACTGCTGATTCCAGCCATTTTTCTCTCCTTTCTGTCTTACGCACAAAATGTAAAAGTATTGGAGTATGACTTACAAACAAGAACATTCAATGGGGTGTTACCGTTTGACCAGCCGTTTAATTTAAAGATAAAAAATATTGACACCGAAGCTGTATCTATTGTTGCTCGATTGCTTGAGGTAAGCAAGGCAGATTATAAAAAAATAGTTAATGGCAGGGCAAAAAACGAGGTATTACCCCCGGATATTTATTACAAAAATGCCAATATTGTTTTTAAGTCAGATTCTTTGATTAAAGATGTAGATTATGTAGGTACAGAGGTAATAATACCAATGCCGTATTATTTAAAACCAGATTCAAAATATTTTTTTGATATAGGTTGCTACAGGATTACTCAATTATCTGATAATTTAAAAAAAGATCTCAAAGCAGATATAATATCAAATTTCACATTTAAAAACATCATTAATACAGCGGCTAAAGAAAGTTTATTAGATCCGGGAAAAAGCTCAAAGCACTGGAGTAAATTAGTTGATACTTTAAACAAAAAAGCAAGACAAATCGTACAATCAAAAAATAAAAAGTATGTTATACAGGAGGCTGATTTTACCACCCAGCTATTTAATTTTTCCTCTCTATTATCTTCATTCACCAATTTAAATAAAATTCTGAATGATTTTGAGACAAACATAAAAACAAAAAATAAAAAAGCGGAAGCAACTCTAATTGATAGCGTTTTTTTAAAAAAACAAACATCAAAACTGCTTAGAGAATTGAGCAGTGCAGACTGGATGATTTTTGGAGTAGGAGCGGATAAACAATCAGATAAGTTCAAAAAAAATTCAGATCTCTACTTTGATTCAGTTGCAACTAAAGATACGTCGCTTAAACCGACAGTCGATTTCGCAAGAATTGAATTAAAAGAATTATTAAATGAAAACATTGACACTATTGCAAAAATGTTGGATATTTTAATCGAAGATATTATAGTGGCCAATACACGTATTCAAACCTTAATTGCTTCTACTCACCCGGAGTCAATGATAGAACAGGCAAAGCTGCATGTAACATTTGATGCAGGATATTCCTATATATGGGGTATTGATAGAGGAAATACCTTTGTTGGTTTTAATATTTATTTTAGGGCAATTGATACTACGCTGCCACTTAAAAATTACAAAATTAAGTTCTGGGATTTTGTAGGTTCAAGAACATCTCTTTTAATTGGTACATCTATTCAGTCAATTAAAAAGGATAATGTAAGGAAAGGGTTATTTACAGATGATTTAGCTTTAATTACTGGTGTTGGGTTTAGGCTATTACCCTGGTTTAAAATTAACGGAGGAGCTTATCTGTACTATAAATATCCGCCGAATCCATTAGTTAGTAAAGAAAGATATTCCTTTACCGGTTCACCATTTATCTCACTATCAATAGACTTTAACCTTAGGGTCTTTTTTAGCTCATTTGGCAACGGTGCTGTTTCAAATAATTTTATTCAACGTTAAAAACACTAAAATCATGGCTACAACATTAAGGAGACCATCATCAAATCCTACAGTGGTAGAATTTGTAAAGAATGATAATGAAATTAGACTTAGCTGGACAGCAAAAATGTCGGATATAACGGATAATCCCGTGCTTATAACAGTAACTATCCCAGACAATCCGCCGGGTTTGTATCCAATTTGGTTTTTAAATACAGCAGGTGAAAAAGTTAAAGTAGTACAATGGCTTAAAAATTATGATTTGGGTGACAATGACTGTAATGATGATCTTGTAGTTCACGTAGATTCTCAATTAGGCCGTGAAGAAGTTGCTAATCTCGAAATGAATACGTTTGACAATAACAGCACAACCAACAACAGAACTTTTCCATTATTATACAAATAAACTTACGGAAATATGAAAGTTATTAATCATTTAACGGCACTGTTTATCGCACTCTCTTGTCTGACCTCCTGCGATAAACAAGACGATATTTATGCTGTTCAAAATCCTCTCGGGCCAAAAATAGCAGACATTATTTCGTTTCAAAGTGTATCATCTGCACAGGTAGATGCAGATAGTGCTTCGCTTTGTACAATAAAAGTGAAAATCACTCCTGAAGCTGCAGCTAAAAACCGGGCTATAAACTTTTCAATTTCGGGCGGAGTTTTTACATTTGGTGATACAGAACATAGCCTAACAGCCAATACAGAAGGGATAGCTTCGATATCATTTATCAGTTCAAAAGCACAGCCAGTTTTGTTCAAGGCATCTGTTAGTGCTTTTTCTACCGACACGACTGTTTTTTCAATAGATACCACCATTGTATTTAAACCAGCATTACCAGATGATTTTTTACTTACTGCTGACAGTTTTGTGGTGGATTCTTCAAAAGCTATAATTATTACAACAACTCTTTTTAGAAATGCCAGTAAAGGTGTACCTACAGACCCTTATCAGGTATCATATAAAATAACTGCATTGGATACCACTGTTAACCTAGTATATCCGGAGTTTGCTTTTTCGCAAAACCATTCGGCAAGTATTACTGCTATAAATCCATTTAAGGCAAAAGGAAGATTTACTGTAGAAGCAAAAATAACAACAGCAACAGGCAGTTTAGCCAAAACAATTAGCCTGCAGATTTATTAAAACTGAGTATTAGATAATTTTTTTCTTTGCCGCAACGTGTCTTTCGATTATTTTATGCGCAGGCTAAAGGACGTTGCGTTTTTGTAAAGAAATGTTGTTATGTAGCACTCTACGCCCCTTGGCAAACTTCCTATGTGCCAGGCCCTACTTAAAACAAAGAGATGTTAATGAGGGGGCATATGAGTTAGAACTGGTGAAAGGGAGAGAAAGCGGCTTTTTAGAAGGGTGTCAACTCTAAAAAAGAAAAGAGAATGCTGTACTATTTTTTAAACAAAAAAACTAATTATCATGATATATTCAAACATTACAAGCGATATTACCAACGAAAATATTCTTGTAGACAAAAGAAAACAAGATGACAAACAGGCAATATTGGATAAAAAAAATGAAGCTGATTTTGTTGAAATAAAATATTATTTATGGTGGAGTGTTGTTGGAGCAGTAGGGATAGGTATATTTATGATATTTTTAATAAGCGTATTTGGGTATATTCGGTTTAAGGATGGTATAAATGCTTTCGGCTCAGGAGTTTTAATTGCTGGCGTAACCATATTAAGCGGTGGTTTTTTGGGATTTATGTTTGGTATTCCTAGTATATTACAAAACCCTGAAGCAAGATTAAAATACAATGATAATCTTGTTCAAATAAGCGATTGGCTTACAAAAATTATAGTTGGTGTTGGATTAACTCAATTATATAAAATTCCGAATTTTGTAAATCGTATTGGTACGCAATTTCAGGACAATTTCGAGAGCCAAGTAATTGAACCTCTCTATGCAAGAAATATTGCTATTTCGATAATGGGCTACTATTTTATTCTGGGTTTTATCATGATTTATTTTTGGACTAAAACAGACTATTCTACAGTAATGAAATATATGGATGATGCCTTTAATAAAAAGTTACGGGAAGAAACTAAGGCAAAAGAAAACGCATTACAACAGGTAGAAGAGAAAGACGAACAACTGAAAGTTGTAAATGAACAAAAAGACCAAACAACCGAACAACTAGAGACAGTCAAGAAAGATTCTGAAAGTAAAGCACAGGAGGTACAGGCTGTTTTTCAAACATTTTCGCCCAACGCAGAAGATATAAAAAATCAACTACTAGAAGCCAAAGCTTCACCAGATTTAGAAAATGATCCACAGAAAGGAAAGTGGGGAGGTAAGGTAGAATCAAATGGCAGAAAGATAGATGCCAATGTAAGAGAATCGAGTATTAAAGATTGGTTTAGCCTTTCATTGGATGTGGTTTCTACAGACAGCATGAAACCAATAGAAGGGGATGTAGTATTTCATTTGCATCCAACATTACCAGCAAATGAACAAACAATCAAAGCAGTGAATGGAGTAGCATCACTACAATTACTGGTGTATGGTGCTTTTACCGTAGGAGTAGAATGTGACAATCGCCAAACTCAACTGGAAATTGATCTTTCCGAATTGCCAGACATCCCTCAGCTTTTTAAAGAAAGGTAAATAATCAACAAAGATTCTATTGTTTCATCGCCTTTCTTTTCCCAGCAACTGGGTATCGATGATTGTGTGAGCTGGCTAAAGTACCTTAAATTTTTGCAAAGAAATATTCCTTCGAAGTGCCTATCGTCCCTAACTAACACACAGCCTATATAGGAGACGTTGCAAAAAATAATCAACTCCCCCCAGGCGCAGGGCTCCAGCCCTGTGTCGCCCTGTTACTACTCCACCAACAACGGGGTATTATTTTATAGAATAATTTTT
>JAYTTM010000781.1:0-1252 GCA_043745055.1 Chitinophagaceae bacterium
AATATTACTGTGATGCAATACTTTTTCAGTTACACTGCCCATCAGCATTTTTTCCAGACCGCTCCTGCTATGTGATCCCATTACGATTATATCAATTGCCATTTCTTTGGCCACTTTTACAATTGATTCAGCAGCGTCACCGTCCTCGGTTATAATAGCAATGCCTTCATTTTTTAGATGAGTTCTTGAATTTTCAAGAAAACTAATGGCTGCAGTTTTTAAAGCAGCTTCATCCGGAACCTGGGACATATCTGGCATGCCAAAACCCCCAAAACCCATAATGGGAGAGTATTCCAGCGAAGAATAGTATACTGCATCTTCAATTACATGGAGCAATATGATTTCCGCATTCATTGCCTTACCAAGTTCATATCCTGTTTCCGCAACTTTCTGTGCGCTGGGATCGTAGTCTAATGTTATGAGTATTTTTTTCATAATAATAAGTTAACCTTGTTTTATTTTTGATATAAAAATGCTGATAATTGCTTTAATTTTTTTGGATTTACTCCCTGGTTAAAGAATTTGCTTTTATAAGTCTGTCTTCGGTTTAAATTATCCAAGTAAAAGCCTATAAAAAAGCTCCTTAAAGAAGTATGGTTTTTAAATAACATAGGGGCCAGGATGAAAATCCAGCCCCGTTTTTTAATCCAATATCCTATGAAAAACCTACCACAAAGGAACGCCTTTTTAAAGTACAAATGTTGTACTACAATTGTTATAGTTTACATAAATCACATATCTGTAATAAGTATATACCTACGATGTTGACGTAAAAAGTTAATAATAAAATTTGAAGAAAAAATAAATGGGATGCATTATTTGCATCCCATTTATTAGTTAAAGGAAAATTTAATTACCTGTCAATGAACCCCAGTACTATTTTCATAAAAACATTGGCCGCATCATTTTAAAAACATATACCTAACAAAGGCATGTGTATTTTTAGACCATACAATAATGGGTTGGCTGTTTGCAGGTACAAGTTTTTATTTTTACTGGTAATGAAAATAGATATATCAGTTACAGAAAGTAATTCTCAGTAATACTTTCATCTGCTATCAACCCCATATTTTAAAAAACGTTAAAAGCTCAAAGCCGCACCTATCTTAATACCCTGGTTGTAGGATTGAATGTTTTGGCCTGCATTTACTTTTGATAACCCCCGTTCGTAAGATGCCGTAAGCCTGATACCATTGCTGAATTTATACCCGGCACCTGCTGTAACTGCTGCATCCCAGCGGTTTAGCTGGCT
>JAYTTM010000782.1:0-1252 GCA_043745055.1 Chitinophagaceae bacterium
TCCCCAATGAGAGATGCCATATTTGGCAGCGTTATCTTCCAAAGCTTTTAACTGGTTGGCAGAAAGTGCGTCCTGTACCGGCAAATGCTGGTTAATGGTTGGTGTGTTGTGATCGGCTGTTGCAAAGGTTTTGTCGGAAAACATTACAGCTACTCCCCTGTTCTTTAATCCTAAAAATGCCACCGGGCTGGTAACTTCGTGAATAAAATGCCTGTCAATGAAAAACACATCGGGACCATCATCGATTTTTTTTACCACGTGTGCATCCCATACTTTATCAAATAAGGTTGAAGCCGTATTGCTCATGATTATAAATTTTATATTAATTCACTGATTATTAAAATAAGAGTGCAAAATTCGACAATATTTGCCTAATAGCCATTTATTTTTAGAATAATATTTATCAGATGTGTTTTTGGTTGAATAAATAACCGAAGCCAAACTAATTTGTAAACATGCAAAATTGCGGTTTTAATACATTTACATTTGGCCATTAAGTGCAATGTACCAACCATATAAATTTTAAATGCAAAGGGTTATAACAAAAATAACCATGGATAAAACCATGGTTACCTACCAACTATATTATTGGCCTTTTAAAAAAGTTTTGTGTTGAATAAAAAATAACTGCTTCAGCAATGATACCTATCGACTCCCTAAACAACTTTTTTCAACAACACAAAGCCTTCTTTTAATGTACTTATTTTTTTAACAATGCCAGCAGTTGCTTAGCTGCCTCTTGTGACGATGCAGGGTTTTGACCTGTTATTAGTAATCCATCTGCTACTACATAAGAAGCCCAGTCTGCGGCTTTTGAATAAATACCACCTTTGCTCTTTAATTCATCTTCCAGTAAAAAAGGAACGATATCCGTTAATTGAACAGCCGCTTCTTCCGTATTGGTAAAGCCTGTTACTTTTTTACCATGAACCAATGGATTGCCATGTTCATCTTTTACATTTAATAGAACAGATGGTGCATGGCAAACAGCTACAACCGGTTTTTTGCTTACCCAAAATGATTGAATCAAGTTGATGGAATCTTCGTCGGTAGTTAAATCCCACAGCGGCCCATGGCCACCGGGGTAAAATACGGCGTCATAATTTTCGGCAGACATTTCGGATAATTTATGGGTGTTGGCCAGTATTTCCTGTAAAGCTGCATCTTTATCAAACCTGTGCGTAGCTTCTGTCTGGCTGGCAGGTTCTGCACTCTTGGGATCAATAGGTGGTTGTCCGCCTTTAGGAGAAGC
>JAYTTM010000783.1:0-17527 GCA_043745055.1 Chitinophagaceae bacterium
TAGTTATTATAATCATCAACCCAAGTCTGGCTCACCTCTCTTACTTCATCAATACTGTCAAACAAATAGGCATCTAATACCCCTTCTCTGTAGCTTTTATTAAATCTTTCTATATAGGCATTCTGCATTGGCTTGCCCGGTTCAATATATTTAAATTCGATTCCATTTGCCTCACTCCAGGCTTTTGTCATTTTTGCTACGAACTCCGGCCCGTTATCCATTCTTATTTTTTTCGGCTTTCCATGCCTGCTTATTAAATGCCTAAGCACCCATATTACCCGACTGCTTTTTAGGGAATAATCTGTTTCTATAAACAATACTTCCCGGTTGTAGTCATCAATAATATTGAATGAACGGAACTTTGTGCTGTTACTCAAAGCATCACTCATAAAATCCATACTCCACGTTTGAGTAAACTGATCAGGAACAACCAATGGTTCCTTAACTCTTGCTGGCAGGCGCTTTTTAACTTTACGCCTCAGCGGCAGTCCCATTTTTTTATATACTCGGTGAAGTTTTTTATGATTTACAATAGAGCCTTCGTTCCTGATCCTTCCATAACATTTCCAAAAACCTTCTCTTGGCATTTTGCAAGCCAGATCTTCCAGGATTGCCATAAGGCTACGATCATCCTTTACAGATTTATAAAACAAACTGCTTCTGCTTACCCGTAAAATACGACACGCCTTGCTGATGTCTTTGGGCCGCTCTGTACGAAGTTCTTCAATGATTCTTCGCTTCTCGCAAGGCTTTAAAGCTTTTTTTCAATGATGTACTTTGCAGTATCGAGCTCCATGGCAAGGTTTGCATACATGCGTTTCAGTCGGCTGTTTTCTTCTTCCAACTCTTTTATTCGCTTAAGCTCAGAAGCTTCCATGCCACCATATCGCTGACGCCATTTATATAACGCTGCTTTACTTACTCCATGATCACGGGTGATTTCTTCTGCTGTTTTGCCATTATCAAACTCCTTGAGAATACTGGCAATTTGTGTCGGACTGAATTGACTCTTTTTCATAATAGTTTACATTTTTAAAGTTAACAATTTTGTCTACTTTTAAAACGTACTATTTTTGGGGGAGCTTACATTGCCAGGTGATTTTTTACTCAGCTAAATAAAAATATATCATGAACATCAACCAAATAACCATTCCTGTAATTGATGTTCAAAAATCAATTGAATTTTATAAAAAATTAGGGCTCATCTTAATTGTTGAGTCACTTCCGCATTATGCAAGGTTTCAGTGCCCCGATGGAAATGCCACTTTTTCTTTACACCAGGTTAGCCAAGTGACTTCCGGAGAAGGCATCTGGATTTATTTTGAAGTGGAAAAATTAGACCTGTTTGTTGAATTACTCATTAACCAGGGAATTGTTTTTGAAGAATTACCCAATGATAAGCCATGGTTATGGCGGGAAGCAAGGTTAAAAGATATTGACAATAACCAGTTGATACTTTATTTTGCCGGCACTAACAGAACAGATCCGCCATGGAAAATTACGGCTGCCTGATTAATATGCTCAAGATTCAGGGCTTTGAAAATCATTTTTGTACCTTGCCACTTATTTATTAAAAATAATACCCTTTATTCACTTTAATAAAACTTAATGGTAACCACCAAACTGAAATGTTGAGTTTAAAAAATAAGCGTACACTATACTGTTTATTGGTTAGCCGGTTACCCAAAAAAATTAAGGAATAGTAAAAAATTATGTCAAAAGAATTAAGTAAACAACAGGCGCTGGAATATCATGCCAAAGGCAGGCCAGGAAAAATTGAAGTCATCCCCACCAAAGAATACAAAACACAAAGAGACCTCTCCTTAGCCTATTCACCTGGTGTAGCTGTGCCTTGTCTTGAAATTGCCGCTAACCCCGAAGACGTATATAAATACACTGCCAAGGGAAACCTTGTAGGCGTTATCAGCAACGGAACTGCAGTTTTAGGTTTGGGCAATATAGGGCCAGAAGCAGGTAAACCGGTGATGGAAGGAAAGGGTGTATTGTTTAAAATTTTTGCAGATATTGATGTATTTGATATTGAGATAAATGAAACAGACCCGGAAAAATTTGTACAGATAGTAAAGGCGCTGGAGCCAACTTTTGGGGGCATTAACCTGGAAGATATAAAGGCGCCGGAATGTTTTTATATAGAGCAAAAGCTGAAAGAGGAATTGAAAATTCCCATCATGCACGACGACCAGCATGGCACCGCTATTATATCGGCAGCCGCTTTGTTAAATGCGCTTGAATTACAAAAAAAGAAAATTGGTGATGTGCGCATAGTAGTGAATGGGGCAGGGGCCGCTGCAATGGCTTGCATGAAACTGTACGAATCGCTGGGAGCCAAACACAGTAATTTTATGGTGTTTGACAGAAAAGGCATTTTGTACAAAGGCAGAGAAGATGTAGAAGACCTGAAAAAAGATTTTTGTGTAGATGATAAGTATAAAGAATATGATTTGGTTAAAGCTTTAAAAGACGCTGATGTATTTGTTGGGCTAAGTGTAGGCAATGTGGTAACTGCAGAAATGGTGAAAAGCATGGCCAAAAAACCCATTGTATTTGCACTGGCAAACCCAGATCCTGAAATAGCATATGATGTTGCAGTGAGCAGCCGAAAAGATTTGATCATGGCCACGGGCAGAAGTGATTATCCCAACCAGGTTAATAATGTATTGGGCTTCCCCTATATATTTCGTGGTGCTCTTGATGTTCGGGCTACAACCATTAATGAAGCAATGAAACTTGCAGCGGTAAAGGCATTGGCAGCTTTAACAAGAGAACCGGTACCGGATATGGTTAACCTTGCCTACAACGAAAAAACAATTTCATTCGGCGCAGATTATATTATCCCAAAAGCATTGGACCCACGCTTACTCTCTACTGTTGCCCCTGCTGTGGCAAAAGCAGCGATGGAAAGTGGTGTGGCAAAATACCCTATTGAAGACTGGGAAGCCTATAAGCTTGAATTGAATAAACGCCTTGGTTTAGATAACCAATTGAGCCGCGTAATAGGCAGTAAAGCAAGAAAAGACCCAAAGAGAGTGGTATTTGCAGATGCCGAAAATATAAAAATTTTAAAAGTTGCCCAACTGGTAGTTGAAGAAGGCGTAGGCTACCCTATTTTACTGGGCGATGTAAAAAGAATATCAAAACTGGCTGTTGAAAATGGTATCGACCTGGAAGATATGCCCATCATTGATCCGAAGGCGGAGGAATATGAAGAGTTGCGGAAACAGTTTGGCGATGTGTTTTATGCAAGGCGCCAGCGCAAAGGCGTTAACAAACATGATGCCTATAAATTGATGCGTGACAGGAATTATTTTGGTTGTATGCTGATTGAGTGTGGTGAGGCGGATTGTATGATCAGCGGCCTTACAAGGAATTATCCTGATACCATTAGACCGGCCTTACAGGTTTTTGGCACAGAAGCAGGAGTTAAAAAAATTGCCGGCATGTACATAATGCTTACCAAGCGTGGCCCTTTATTTTTGGCAGATACCACCATTAATTTTAACCCTACAGCTGATGAGCTGGCAGAAATAACTTTGCTTACAGCCAAAATGGTAAAGCAGTTTAATATTGTACCGCGTATTGCTATGCTCTCCTACTCTAACTTTGGAAGCAGCGATTCGCCCGAAGCAAATCTTGTACGCAGCGCCAGGGAAATGGTAAAAGCGAAGGAACCTTCTTTAGTCTGTGATGGCGATGTGCAAGGCATCCTGGCATTTAATAAAGAAATACTAAAAGACAATTATCCGTTTACTGAATTATTAGATGGAGATGTAAATACATTAATTTTTCCTAATCTTGCTGCGGGCAATATTGCCTACAATTTATTACAGGAAGTCGGTGGCGCCGATGCTATTGGCCCAATACTTTTGGGTTTAAGAAAGCCCGTTCATGTATTACAATTAGGCAGTTCTATCCGTTCCATTTTTAATGTGGTATTGATAGCCGTGGTAGATGCACAAATGAAAAGCGAAATAAATACACAGGAGGCAATCAATAGCAGCAAATGGTGGAAGAAGTTTAAAAGGATTGCACATGATTTATAAAAAGTTTACTGTTTTGGTTTTTAGTTTATTAATATTGAAAATGTATTAACATGCAAAAAGTATCAAAATCAAATTTATCTTCGTCTTTAACAACAGTATAATAAACAGTAAACCGCAAATCAATAATGGATTTTTTTACACATTTCGGCCGTTATCTTTTAATGATCAAAGGCATGTTTACGCGGCCCGAGAATTTAAAAATGTACTGGAAAGAATTTATGCATCAATGCAATGATATTGGCATTGGTTCTTTGGGTATAGTATCTATCATTTCTGTATTTATTGGTGCCGTTAGCGCCGTACAAACAGCCTACCAGTTGGTAAGCCCGATAATACCCGCCGAAACCATCGCCACTATTGTAAGGGATACTGTAATCCTGGAGTTTGCGCCCACCTTGGTATGTATTGTTTTGGCCGGTGTAATTGGCAGTAAAATTGCCAGTGAACTGGGCAATATGAGGGTGAGCGAACAAATTGATGCCCTGGAAATTATGGGTATCAATACAAAAGCCTATTTAGTAATGCCCAAAATTGCTGCGGCCCTGCTGACAATTCCGCTGTTGGTAATTATATCAATGGTGCTGGGTATCTGGGGCGGGCGGCTTGCTGGTGTTGCATCCGGAATATTATCCACCGCTACATTCGACAGGGGTTTATTGGAAGATTTTATTCCCTACAATGTAATTTTTGCATTGATCAAATCGTACACATTTGCTTTTATCATCAGCAGTATACCCGCTTATTATGGCTATTATGTAAAAGGCGGCGCACTGGAAATTGGCCGCAGCAGCACTAAAAGTGTAGTGGTGAGTTGTATTATGCTGCTGTTTGCCGACTATGTTCTAACCCAGCTATTATTAACCCATTAATTTTTGTAGATAAAAAAATATGATTGAATTTAAAAATATTAGTAAAAGTTTTGGGGAGAAGGTAGTACTTAATGACGTTAGCCATATAGTAGAAACGGGTAAATGCAATCTTATTATTGGTACCAGCGGTAGTGGTAAAACAGTATTGCAAAAATGCCTGGTGGGTTTATTTGAACCAGATAGTGGCCAGATTCTTTACGACGGGATAGACTTTACAGATATGGATGAAGATGGCAGAAAAAACCTGCGACAGCAGATAGGCATGCTTTTTCAGGGCTCGGCCTTATTTGATAGTATGACAGTAGAGCAGAATGTAATGTTTCCTTTGGATATGTTCAGCAAAATGAACAATGCAGATAAAAAGCAACGGGTAAACGAAGTGCTGGAAAAAGTAAACCTGGTGGATGCACATAAAAAATTTCCGGCTGAGATAAGTGGTGGTATGAAAAAAAGGGTGGGTATTGCCAGGGCTATTGTACTAAACCCCAAATATTTATTTTGTGATGAACCCAATTCGGGTCTTGATCCGCAAACTTCCATGGTGATTGATAAACTGATCTATCAGATCACCAAAGAATTCAATATGACGACCGTTATCAATACACACGACATGAACAGCGTAATGGAGATTGGTGAAAATATTTTGTACATGTACGAGGGCCAAAAAGAATGGACGGGCAATAACGAAGAAATTATATTCTCAAAAAGTGAAAAGCTGAACAATTTTATTTTTGCATCTAAATTTTTACAGGATGCCAAAGATATGCGTATGCTGGAAGCAAAGGGCATTATTGCCGATGACAGGAATATGGACGAGATGCTGAAAAATGGCAACGAAATAAAATAATAAAACAAGGTGAAACTGTACAATTTGCATCTTCATTACAAATTTCTGAATTTGCCAATTTGCTGATTTTACTCCACTATCTTTGCGAAAAATTTTTAATTCTTCATTTATAATTGTTAATTGATACCATGTCAGTTCTAGTAAATAAAAATTCCAAAATAATTGTACAGGGTTTTACCGGTACAGAAGGTACATTTCATGCCACACAAATGATTGAATATGGCACCAACCTTGTTGGTGGCGTAACGCCGGGCAAAGGCGGCAGCACTCATTTGGATAAGCCTGTATTTAACACGGTTGCTGATGCAGTTAAAGCAACGGGCGCCGATGTTAGTATTATTTTTGTACCGCCGGCTTTTGCAGCAGATGCTATTATGGAATCAGCCGATGCAGGTATAGCACTGATTGTATGTATTACAGAAGGTATTCCGGTACAGGATATGGTGAAGGTTAAAAATTATTTAATAGGCACAAAGGCAAGATTGATTGGGCCAAACTGCCCGGGAGTAATTACTGCAGATGAATGTAAAGTGGGTATTATGCCTGGCTTTATTTTTAAGAAAGGCAGGGTTGGTATTGTTTCAAAAAGTGGTACGCTTACCTACGAGGCAGCCGACCAGGTAGCAAAAGCAGGCCTTGGCATATCAACTGCCATTGGCATTGGTGGCGACCCGATAATTGGCACCACTACAAAAGAAGCGGTTGAATTGTTTATGAACGATCTGGAAACGGATGCCATTGTAATGATTGGCGAAATTGGTGGTGGTATGGAAGCAGAAGCAGCCAATTATATTAAATCAATCGGTAATAAAAAACCGGTGGTTGGTTTTATCGCTGGTCAAACAGCGCCTCCCGGCCGTCGTATGGGCCATGCCGGTGCCATTGTAGGCGGAGAAGATGATACAGCTGCAGCCAAAATGAAGATCATGGCTTCCTGTGGTATTATTGTAGTTGCAAGCCCTGCAGATATTGGTAAAACAATGGCAGAAGCATTGAAGAAATAAGGATGCTGTAAGCAGCCAAGTAATTTTAAAGGTATTCGGGGGCAGATAAAATCTGTCTCTTTTTTATTTGCAGGATTATTTACCATGGTTATTTACAAGCATCCGTCGGGCAGTTTCAAAAATAGCAGAAGTTAATTCAGACAAATGATGTTTAACAGAATCTGTTTGCTGCCTGGTTAGCGAGGGAGCATCTGCCCGAACAGGCACTAATTCTTCTTTATTGATCCAAAAATTTTTGGTATAAAAAAATCATCATTTACAATAGCGATCTTTCCTTCATCATGATGTATAATAAAGGCTGCATTTTCTTTTTCTGTTGAATGCAACAAATCTCTGCCAAGGGTTTTGTTGGTATAAGGCTGATGGATCATACCAGCCAAGTGGGCAGCAGGTCTATTTGCGAAGCAGTAGTGGTGATTTTTTTGGGTACCAACAATCCAGGTGCATAAAATAATAAAGGGATATGCCCGTCATTCAAACGCTGCTCTGTCCATGCAGTCGGGTACATCGCTGATGCATTGCCTTCTACTCCATGGTCGCCAACGAAAATAAAAATAGTATTATTAAAATAAGGCGATTGCTGCGCAGTTTCTATAAATTTTTTATAGCAATAATCGGTATAACAAAATGCATTAAATTCCTCCTGTAATTCAAAACCAAATTTTTTCAATTCTTCTTCCCGTATTTTACGGCTTATAAAATCCGTATCTTCTTTGGGTATTGAAAAGGGGCGATCATTATCGGATGTTTGAATGATGGTAAAGAAAGGTTTTTTCTGTTGTTTCATTACCTTATCTGCTTCTAAAAATAAATTTTTATCACTGATGCCCCACACATTTAATTTAGGAGAAACCAGTTTTGCTTTGTCATAAATTTGTACATCAGAAATGTTGCCAACAAGGCCACAGAAATTATTAAAATCGCTGTTGCCGCCTAAAAAATAAAATTTATCGTAACCTTCAAAATCATTGATGATGCTGTATTGATTTAATGACTGTTCATCACCGCTACTAAATTTAGAAAGCTGCACGTCCGGTATACCGGTAAGCGTTGCAAAAACACCTCTTGCGGATAATAAATAATTTTATTATCCATTGTATTGTTTTGGGGAATTTCCACCGGATGAGTATAATTGTAAAAAGGTCTTCCTGGTTATTGTAATCTGCTAAATTAAAAAAGATAGTTGGATAAGACTTATTTTTAACATACGCGGCTAGCCTGAAAATAATTGTAAAATTTAAACACTTAATTTTACCAAACAATATTACTTTATTTACAACGAATAATTTATAAATACCGATGTTAACCACATTACAAAACTGGGACAGATGGTTGTTTACCAAAATCAACCAGAATTGGACAAATCCGTTTCTTGACAATATTTACCCGATGTGGAGAGACTCTATTACGTGGCTCCCGCTGTATATTTTTTTACTGGTATTTGTATTGGTAAACTTTGGTAAAAAAGCGTGGCCATGGGTTGCAGGTTTGCTGCTTACTGTGGCGCTTACGGATCAAATCAGCAGCCATCTTTTAAAACCCCTCGTGAACAGGCCAAGGCCCTGCCACGATGTATTGCTGGCCGATCATATCCGTTTATTGCTGGGCGGCTGTTCAGATAACCCAAGTTTTACTTCATCGCATGCCACCAATCATTTTGGTATGGCTTTTTTCATTTTCCTTACCTTAAAACCTTACTTCAAAAAATGGAGTTACCTTTTATTTTTCTGGGCCGCAAGCATTAGTTACGGGCAGGTATATATTGGTGTACATTACCCCATCGACATTATTTGCGGTGCATTGCTGGGAAGCACCATTGGATATTTTACCGCCTTCCTGTATAATAAAAAATTCAAACTTTCCCTTGCTTAACAATTATTAATTGGATAAAATTAGTATGCCATCCGGGCTTACCAGCCTGGTTATTTTTATATTTTTCACCACCCAAAAGCGGCTAAAAACCCTATTAAAAATAGAATGTAGATATTTGTAACTTCTACCGTTGCACAAAATGGCGGTTACAGTTAAAAAAATATGGCAGAAATATTTATATTATTGGCTCTTATGGTATTGAACGGGTTACTTGTAATGAGTGAAATTGCATTGGTGAGCGCCCGCAAAGGAAGGCTGGAAAGCATGAGTAATAAAGGCGACCTGAAATCGAAAGTTGCCCTTGAATTATCTTCTAGCCCTGAAAAATTTTTACCCACTGCACAAATTGGCATAACACTTATTTCAATTTTAACGGGTGTATACTCAGGAGAAAAATTCAGCAGGAACCTGGAACCATTTATAGGAAATTTTGCTGTTTTAAAACCTTACGCAGCTACAATATCTCTTGTAATAATTGTGGTGCTGGTTACTTTTTCATCCATTATCATTGGGGAACTTTTACCAAAAAGGCTGGGCATGTTAAGGGCAGAAAAAATAGCCCGGCTGGTTGCAGGCCCCATGAATATATTATCAAAGATTGTTTACCCAATTGTAGCGCTGTTGAATGCTATTACCAATATTATTTTTAAAATATTAAATATTAAAACAGCTACCGATAATGCCATTACTGAAGATGAAATAAAGGCAATGATATCTGAAGGCAGTGAACACGGAACCATTGAAGAAGAAGAAAAAGAAATTATTGAAAGGGTTTTTCATTTAGGCGACAGAAACATTACTTCACTGATGACACACCGTACCGAAATTGCCTGGTTCGATATAGAAGATACCGTGAGGACCGTTACAGAAAAGTTTGACCAGATAACCTACTCAACTTACCCGGTATGCGATAAAACAGTTGATGATATTAAGGGCCTTATTTATATAAAAGATCTTTTAAAAGTTCCATTAACTACGCCTTTAAAAGAGCTTACCAAACCAGCTTTGTTTGTGCCCGAAAACAACAGCCCCTACCAGGTTTTGGAAAAAATAAAACAAACAAAAATTCATAGTTGTTTTATTGTAAATGAATATGGTACACTTGAAGGAATGTTAACGCTGAACGATATACTGGAAGCCATTGTGGGCGATGTACCTCAAACGGGCCAGGAAGAATATGAAATTATTGAACGCAGCGACGGCAGCTATTTAGTGGATGCCCAAATTACCTTTTACGATTTCTTAAGTCATTTTGAAAAAACAGAATGGATGAATGAAGGTGAGCATGAGTTTGATACCATTGCAGGTTTTGTACTGCATGAACTGGAGCGAATTCCTAAAACCGGTGAAACATTTGATTGGCGTGGATTTGAGTTTGAAATAATTGATATGGACGGGCAAAGAATTGATAAGCTGCTGGTAAAAATATCCGACGAATTAAAAGATAATATGGAAGAATAAAAAACCTCAGCTTAAAATTCAAAACTAACCTTTTCATCCGGGTTATTTAACCTGCTGCTTTTGCGGTTTCCATTTACGGTTACATGAATTATCTGCATTTGCTGAGGCCTGGATTCGTACAATATATTATCAGTTACTGCTACTTTTTTTACCGTGGCAATATTATCTACCTGTAAATAACTTATAATCCCTTCTTCCTGCTGTTCAAAACCCAAAAACTGCATGGTTACATTCTTTTCATCTACACTTATTTGCAAATGTTTTTGAACATAATTATTTACCAATACATTCATTGCCTGTTTATAAGCAGGGTCCAGTAAATCTACTTTTGTTTTATTTTGATGCCGCAGGGTTTGTTCAAAATCATCGGTAAAAATTTTACAACTTATTTCCAGTGTTTTAGCGGTGTTATTATACCCTATTTCTGTTACACTCACAAAAATCGGATGATGATGATCACCGAAAGAAGTTAATGCAAAAACAATTAACCATTTATAAAGTATAGATGCCATTTAAACAAAGAATTAGCTGATTACGCTGTGATTGGTGATATTTGACCGCAAATTTAAGTACAATCTGCCAACAAATACAACATGAGTGATGTTGCTTTTTACTTTGAAACTGGCTGGCACCATATTATAAGCTGGGATGCATTGGATCACATCTTATTCATTTTGGCACTGGCAGCTATTTACCAGCTGCAAAATTGGAGACAGGTAATTGTACTGGTTACCGCATTTACAATAGGGCATTCGCTCACCCTGACTTTAAGTGTGTATGATGTTATACGTTTTAATGAAAAGTGGGTGGAATTTTTAATACCCTGTACCATTATTGCTACGTGCATATTTAATTTTTTTGTAAAGGATTATACACCCCGGTCGTTAAGGGTAAATTATTTTTTGGCCCTGTTTTTTGGATTGATACACGGAATGGGTTTTGCCAACACAATCCGTTTTATGCTGGCAAAAAACCAGGGTATTGCAGTACCATTGATAAGTTTTAATATTGGTTTGGAAGCGGGCCAGGTTGCGGTAGTTGCATTTATTTTATTGATAAGCTATGCGCTGGTGAATAAATTAAAACTAAACAGAAAATGGTGGGTATGGTCTTTATCTGCTATCGCTCTATTAGTGGGTTTAATTATGGTGAAGCAAAGATGGCCATTATAAATATGTGTGATAAAGCAAGTTTTTTAAAATAAAAAAATAGTACTTTACAGCAGATAGTATAAAAAATTGTAATTAAATAACAATAGAAAAATAAACACAACAATGATGAAAAAACTGATCTCACTTACTTTCTTATTTGCGTTTACACTTTGCTGTTATGCACAGGATATTAAAAATAATCCAGGCAGTAACCATGGCAATCGTTTTGAGCAATTAGGCACTATACTGCCTACACCTAATGAATACCGCACAGCAAGCGGTGCACCCGGGCCAAAATACTGGCAGCAAAGATGCGATTATGATATTGTTTGCCAATTAGATGAGCCAAACCGCAGGCTTAATGGTAAAGAAACCATCACCTATTTCAACAACTCGCCCGACCAGTTAAGTTACCTGTGGATTCAGTTGGATGAAAATGAACACAGCAGTAAAAATAACTCGGGTTACGAGACAAGTAATCCAATGCCCAAAAGCATTACAGAGCAGGATATGCTTCGTTACAGTGGCAAAACAGACAGGGAATATGGCGATAATATTTTAAAAGTTACTGATGCAATTAGTAAGGCTTTAACTTATACCATCAACAAAACAATGATGCGGATTGACTTACCACAAATTTTAAAACCAGGCCAGCAGTTTATTCTTAAAATTGAATGGAACTATAATATTATTGAACGTACCAAATATGGCGGCCGTGGTGGTTTTGAATATTTTCCTGAAGATGGAAATGATTTATATACAATGACGCAATGGTACCCCCGTCTTTGTGTGTACAGTGATTTCCAGGGATGGCAAAATCACCAGTTTGCAGGCAGCGGCGAATTTGCGCTCACTTTTGGAAATTTTAAAGTAGCAATGACAGTACCAGCAGACCATATAGTGATGGCTACCGGCCAGGCGCAAAACTATCAGCAGGTTTTATCGCCTGCACAATTCAGCCGCTGGCAAAATGCGCAAACCGCTACTGAAGTTACTGAAATAAGCACATTGGGAGAAGCTAAGGCAAGGGAAAAACAAAAATCAACACAAACAAAAACATGGATATTTAAAGCCGACATGGTACGTGATTTTGCCTGGGGCAGCAGCCGTAAATTTATATGGGATGCCATGCCCGTAAAAGTAGAAGGTAAAAAAGTAATGTGCATGAGCGCATACGGCAAAGAAGCGTATAACCTTTACCGCAGGTTTAGTACAAAAGCTGTTGCACATACTATAAAAACCTATTCAAAATTTACTATTCCTTATCCTTACCCTGTTGCACAAAGTTTAGAAGCTGCTAACGGTATGGAATACCCGATGATATGTTTTAATTTTGGGCGTTGCGAAAAAGACGGCACCTATAGTGAAGGCACAAAAAACGGTATGCTGGGTGTGGTGATACATGAAGTGGGCCATAACTTTTTTCCGATGATCATCAACAGCGATGAAAGGCAATGGACCTGGATGGATGAAGGGCTAAACTCTTTCTGCGAATATTTAACAGAAGAGCTGTGGGACAATAAATACCCAGTAAGCAAAGGGCCGGCCTACAAAATTGTTGACTACATGAAGTTGCCTAAAGACCAGCTGGAACCCATAATGACCAACAGCGAAAACATTATACAGTTTGGGCCAAACGCATACAGCAAGCCAACTACAGGCTTAAATATATTAAGAGAAACTATTGTGGGAAGGGAATTATTTGATTACGCTTTTAAAGAGTATGCAAAACGCTGGGCATTTAAACACCCTACGCCTGCAGACCTTTTTAGGACGATGGAAGATGCAAGCGGTGAAGACCTTGATTGGTTTTGGCGTGGCTGGTTTTACAATACAGACCCCTGTGATATTTCTTTAGATACCGTAAAATGGGCTGCCTTAACTCTAGAAGGAGGTAACCCAAAAGTTGGTGGTAATACCGTTACTCAAAAAGTTGCAAAACCAATTGTAAATTCATTTGAAGATGTATCAAAAATAAGAAACAGGGAAGATAAAAAAATTGTTTTTGCTGTTGATGCCGATACTTCACTAAGAGACTTTTACTGGCGTTACGACAGGGCTTTGGCAAAGGTTGATACTGCTTCTGTAGAGATAAAAATACCTGTTGCTGTTGCAGATACATTTACAAACGAACAAAAAACAGTAATAGCAGGTAATAAAAATATGTACGAGCTAACCTTTAGTAACAAAGGGGGGCTGATAATGCCTATTATTATTGAGTGGACGTTTAAAGATGGCAGTAAAGAAGTTGACCGCATACCAGTGCAGGTTTGGCGCAAAAACGAAAATAAAGTGATTAAAACATTTATGAAAGATAAAGAAGTAGTGTCTATTAAATTAGACCCGATGAGGGAGACTGCAGATATTAATGAAAGCAACAACACATGGCCTGCAGTTACAGCGCCAGGCAGCTTTCAATTATTTAAGGCAAGATCGGGCGGAGGCAGAGGAGGTGCAACCGGTAATATTAATCCGATGCAGAAAGAAATTAAAAATTAATCACCTTTTAAAGATAAAAACCGCTCCTTAGAGGGCGGTTTTTTATGTACTTACTTGTTATTGTCCTTAAAAGCCATGGCTATTTTGGTGGATAGTTACACCTAATTTTTTCGCCAATTACTGATAAGTAAATAGGTCTCTGCAATTTCCCAAGACTCAAAAATAAAATGCAGTTTTTACCTTAAAATTATTTTGTATTACAACGAGGTTTTACCTGTAGTTTCCAGATGCCCCTTTTTCTTTTTACTATACTTTTTTTCGTATTCCAATACCTCTTTTGGCTTTGCATTGGCATCAATTATTTCTTCCGCAGCTTTTGTGTTGGCAATGCCGGCTCCATCACCAGTTTTTAATAAATGCCCGCGGTCGTACGTTTCAAATTTTATTAATTTTGCTCCTTGAGAATAATATTTCCATTCACCATGTGGCACACTGTACTGCTCTGCCTTTACAATTTTATAATTGGTTATTTCATTATTGCCCTGGCCATAAACCGCTATTGTATCATAAGGGGCATCGGGGTTAAAACCTCGCCATTCTTCGTGCCGCATAAGATCTCCTAAAAATGTAAAATATTCCTGCACACCATCTTTACCACCAAATTTGTAATTTTCAACTGCAAGAATATCGCCGGTGCTGTTATACCTGCGCCACGGGCCGGTCTTCTTATCATCTTTAAAATAGCCTTCTTCCTCATAGCCGGGTTCACCCCTTAACGCTGCAACAACAATTACCCATTTGCCCTGCTTCAGGTTTTTTTTATCTATTATATTTAAAGTATCGCCCTTGGCTGATAATTTAAATTCCTTGTATTGCGCAGTTGCAGTAAAAGCTACACAAAGCATGGCCATTAAAATGTAAATAAAGAAACCGGATTTATTAATCGCATTTTTCATACTACTGGCTTTTACTGATGCATATGCTATCTGCAAATTTACTTTTTCTTAAACAAACCAAAACTGTGGCTACAATTTTTAACATCTGCTATAAAGCTGCAGCGGTAATTATGGTACTAATGCAATGCATGGTTGGATATTTTGTCAGTAACATAAACAAAAAACAGCTAATACTGTTTATTTATTTTCGTAACCATATATTTACAAATGAAATTGTAAACTAAAAATATGCCAATTGAAATTGGGCAGAAAGCCCCGGAATTTACACTGCATGACAGCGCTAAAAATAAAGTGAGCCTGGCTGATTATAAAGGCAAAAATGTATTGCTGCTATTTTTTCCCCAGTCTTTTACCAGCGTTTGCACTGCAGAATTGTGCAGCCTGCGTGATAATATAGCTGTTTACAATGATGCCAACGCACAGGTATTTGGCATTTCGGTAGATTCTGTTTTTACGCTTGCTAAATTTAAAGAATTGCAGCAGCTTAATTTTCCTTTGTTAAGCGATTTTAATAAAGAAGTGTCTACCGCTTACGATACTATTTATACCAACTGGATTCTGGATATGAAGGGGGTAAGCAAACGATCTGCTTTTGTTATTGACAAAGAGGGCAATATCCGTTATGCAGAAGTACTGGAAAGTGCCGGCAGCCAACCCAATTTTGAAGCAATACAGCAGGTTTTAGCAACACTTAACTAAATTTATTTTTCATAAAAGGTCATAAAGTGCATACTTATTGAATCTTTTCACAATAAAATGTATTTTTATTTGTTTAATAGGTAAATACTTAACTTCCGTTTATAAAAGAATTTATTACATTTACAACACTGAAATATTTAATAATTATATCAATTGTATTGTTTGGATTAATTTTTACTTCGTTTGCTCAAAATAAAATTGCTGGTTTTAACGGCGATCCGTCTGCAAAGCTGATAAAATATTATCCAAATCCTGCCACTACGGCAATTAACTTCGAATTTATACGAGGTTACAGTAAGGCTTTTACCCTGCAATTTTATAACTTCATGGGTAAAAAAATCTTAGAAATCAATAATCTTTCCCAACTTACCAATCTGTCTCTTTACAGTTTTTATCGTGGCGTTTACATTTTTCGCCTGAGTGATAAAAATGGTAAAATTATTGACTCGGGTAAATTTCAGGTAGTTAAATAATTTCTCCTGCCTCTCCTTAATTTTTCTGTAACACTTTTTTTGTGGTGAGTTTTTAATGGTATTTATATCTACAAAACCTGTACAATCAAAAACTTTAAATAATGGGTATTTTCCTGCCCCCGGATAATTGGATGATCGGCAGATTGTGCATTAAATACTACCTGCCTGATTTTGCGTTTGGCATCTTTGGCTGCCATTTGTATAATGTCTAAAAATAATTCCGGCTGCACCAGGTTGGTACAACTGGAGCTTACTAAAAAACCACCTGGTTTTACCAGTTTCATTCCACGTAAATTAATTTCTTTGTAGCCGGCAATAGCTTTATCAATAGTACTCCGGTTTTTGGTAAACGAAGGCGGATCCAGCATTACAACATCCCATTGTTTTCCCTCTTTGCTCCATTCTTTAAGTGTATCAAATGCATTTACACATTCAAAGTGGCAGGTATTTTCCAATCCGTTCAATACCGCATTTCTATTACACATATCTATTGCAGCCTGGGAAATATCTAACCCTAAAACAGCCTTTGCGCCATAATGTGCCGCCGTTATTTCAAAAGACCCGGTATAACAAAAAGCCCCCAGTACATTGGCATCTTTTACAATATTTTTTATGGCCCGGCGATTATCCTGCTGGTCTAAAAAATAGCCGGTTTTTTGTCCATTAGCAATATTAACATTAAATTTTATTCCATTTTCCTGTATGATGATATTGGTATCAAAGGGTGCTGATAAAAATCCTTTTTGCTGCTCCATTCCTTCCAGTTCCCTAACGGGTACATCATTGCGTTCATAAATCCCTTTGGGTGAAAATATTTTTTCGATGGCGCTTACAATGGCCGGTTTCCACACATCAATGCCCAAAGCAAGTGTTTGTACAACAAAATAATCATTGAATTTATCTATTATCAATTGCGGAATATCATCTGCTTCGCCAAAAATTAAACGGCAGTTTTCAATATAGCCTAATGTTTGGCGATAAGCCCAGGCTTGTTTTATTTTATTGTAAAAAAACTGTTCGTCAATTACTTCATCCTTATTCCTGGTGAGCAATCGTATCATTATCTGAGATTGAGGGTTTATATATCCCTTACCTATAAATTTTTTATCATGCGTAAACAGATTTACTATTTCTCCCGCGTTGGCAGCAGCATCCAGGGCTTTACCACGGTTTATTTCATTTGCAAAAACCCAGGGATGGCCATTTTCTACCCTGTTACCAGCATTTTTATTAAGAAAAAGACTTTTCATGCCGCAAAGGTAACTTTTAACGTGTCAGGCTGTTCAATATTTGCAGTAATACGTAATATGGTTGCCAAAATGACTGTAAAACAAGGTTGGCAAAATGTTTGACTATCGTACATTTGCACACAATTTAAAACCCTTTTACGAAGACTTAAATACCAGGGTTTGTACAATTAATCAATAATATGGAACAAAAAACAACACCAACTGGAGCCGAACAATCAATTTCAGACAAAATGCAGGGTTTTGAGGATATAAATTCAGATTCGGATATTCCTGGAAATATGCATTTGACCAATCCTGAAGAAGATAGTGATATTGAAAAAATACAGGCAGAACTGGATGAGCAAAAAGATAAGTACATACGTTTATTTGCAGAATTTGATAATTACAAACGTCGTAGTGCCAAAGAGAGAATTGAACTGATTCAAACCGCAGGCAGAGAAGTAAT
>JAYTTM010000784.1:0-1251 GCA_043745055.1 Chitinophagaceae bacterium
TATGAGACCAATTTACTTAAGCCTACTACTTCTAACATCTACTTATTTTGCCCAGGCGCAAAATCTTCATTTGACAGTATTTGGAGGATCAAGCAACTACCAGGGCGACCTCCAGGGCAGCAGGTTTACTTTTAACCAGGCAAAGGGAGCAGTTGGAGTGGGATTATTGTATGAATTATCCAGCAAACTTTTTATTCGGGCAGGATATACACTTGCAAAAGTTGGTGCTGATGATAAATTGAGCCCAATAAATGCAACCCGTAACTTAAGTTTTACTTCTCCCATTTCTGAGATTCACCTAGGCCTTGAATATGATATAATCAATAATTACGAAAATAGTTTTACCCCTTTTATTTTTGCCGGTATCGCCACGTTCGGCTTTAATCCCTCTGCAATTGACAAGCTGGGCAACAAAGTAGATTTACAGCCTTTAGGTACAGAAGGGCAGGGCTTTTATCTTGGTCGACAAAAATATGCTTTGCGTGCAATGGCAATACCTTTTGGAGGCGGTGTAAAACTTGCCTTAAGTGATGATATTCATCTTCGTTTTGAAATTGGTTTGCGTAAAACATCAACAGATTATTTGGATGACGTAAGTACTACGCTGGCAGATAAAAATCTCTTGTTAATTAATAATGGTCAAAAGGCGGTTGATATGGCATTCAGGGGCGACGAATTGAAACCTGCATTCGCCTATCCTGCTGCTGGAGCAAAAAGAGGTAATCCTAAAGTAAATGACTATTATTACTTTACAGGGTTTGGTCTTAGTTTCAGGCTTAGTCCTAAATACGACCGGGGATATGGAGATGGCAGAAATCAATTGGGATGCCCCAAAAGTGTGTTCTAAAATTTCCTCATTAGTCATTTAATTTTCTACACTATCATTTAATTTTAAAATCGCATTTACTCCCTGCTTATATCACTCCGTTATCTTATCCCGTTATTCTAAATAAAATAATACTATCAAATAATTTTAAACTTTTTTCATACTTCCATTTTTATATGTTCCGGATATAAAAAGTTCCTCTCTCTTTTAAAAAATAATCTTACCAACTGGCTGTTTTATCATCAGGTTACATTTTACTATTAATGTATCAACCTGCACAAATAAAGTTTCATTTGTACTTTATAATAGGTGATGCTGTAATTTTGAAAAAATCTCATGCTTCAAAACATACGTTCATTTTTCGGCAATAAGCCAGTATTGGCGGTAGGCTTTTTATTTGCTACCTCCAGTTTATTGTTTGGTAC
>JAYTTM010000785.1:0-4610 GCA_043745055.1 Chitinophagaceae bacterium
CATTGGTATACGTTGCTTTTTCGAATCTTACAAGCGGAACTACAGGAGAGCAAAATTTTCTAAATTCCTCGGGGGTTATCAAACCTTTACTTTCCCAAAACGCATCTAGTATACCAACCAATGCCGTTCCCTGTCCAGGGAAATCATGTAAATCCAATAGCTGAAAACCGCTGGCCCCATTTGTTTTTAAAGCTCTTTCAATTTCTTCTTTGTATAAGAGTACGGCAAGTTTCCCACTTGCCTTTGTAAAATCATTTGCCAGTTCAAGTAAATTCTTTTTTATCAAATCATTTTTTACAGCAATAAAATTGACAGGTTTTAACACGCCGGTGTATTTTGAAACCTCCTTTATATTTGGATACACAGCGTACTGTCCCACTTCGTGTAAAATTAATGGCACAGGCAAACTATCAACCTCGGCTGTATAATCTTTATTGAAAGATGGTGCCTCTGTATCAAAAATTCCCTGCCCACGTACCCAACCTTTCTTGGTATATTGGGTAACAAAATAGTCATCGGCTGGCACGGGCCATTTGCCAAAACCTTCTTCAAAAGTAAAAGTAGTAGTGGTGTATAATCTTCTTTTATCAATTGCCTTCAATGCCATTACTTCATCAGAAAGCCATTGCATATTTCCCTGCATTTCGTTGCCCATGCTCCAAAAACAAAAAGACGGATGATTGCCATAATATTGAATGATCCTTTTCGCTTCTGCCTGTAAAAAATTATCGGCTAATTTATCCTGCCCTATTTTGTATGTCCACGCAGGCAATTCAATTTGTAAATAAAACCCCAATTCATCTGCCACCTCAAAAGCCGCAGCAGGCGGGCACCAGCTATGAAAGCGCAGCTGATTTAATCCATAAGCTTTTGCTGTTTGAAATACTTTTCTCCAACCGTTTTTTTCCATTGGCGCATGACCCAGCTTTGGAAAAATGCTGCACTCCAGAGTGCCCCTTAAAAATAATGGCCTGTTATTTATTTGCAAATGTGCATTGGTATTACTAATTGTTCTAACACCAAAAGAAGTGGTAGATACATCATTTCCTTCAGCAGACTTTACCGATACATTCAGGCTGTATAAAGCAGGATTAAATTCATCCCATTTTTTTAAAGCGCTGTTTGTTTTTATGAAGGAAGTAATTTCATTTGCTCCCGGCTTAAGGGGAATATTTAAACTGGATGCAGTAAATTTTATAGTGCCATTTACAGCAGATAAATAAAGAGAACCCTTAGTTGTTTTATCCAGACTATTATTTATGATGCTGACAACCTTTATGATATTTTCTTTGGGTTCGGGAAATACCTGCAGGTTTTCTATATAGATTTTTGAATTGGATCGAAGCTCTATTTTACCAATTACACCATTCCAGATTATTTGCGTATCATCTGTATATGCCTGAGCAAAATTTGCTGTGCCGAGGCTGATATCATACTTCCGGCTGTTATCAATTCTTAAAGTGATGATGTGTTTACCCGGCTTTAAATAATTGGATAAATTAAAAGTATGTGGGGCAACAAGGCTCTCACCCATTTCATTTATTTTTTCCCCATCCACCCAAAAATTAGTTTGCCATATCACCCGCTCTAAAAAAAGTGATATGTGCTTTTTATCCCATCCTGCAGGTATGGTAATTTCTTTTTGATACCATGCTGCTCCAGTGTAAGAAACCTTGCGCCATAAATGGAGCATTACCGCTCTTGTTAATTCAGGTTTGGTGTTTATCGGGTTGCCAAAGCCAGCATCATCCATCGTGCCTGGCAATTTTATTTGTTGCTTAAAAAATGAAACTGGTTTTTTATACCATGCTGATATTTCTCCTTCATTTAATGAATCAATTTTAAAAGCCCAGCTTCCGGCAAGCGAAATATTGGCTGCAGGCTGTGCAGCCACATTTAATGCAAACCCTGTTAAAACAAAAAGAAATATTTTTTTTACAGCAATCATTTATAGCTTATTTTTAAAAATGAACCTTACGCAACTTTACTAAGTTGCGCTAAAAACTCAATCATATCCAGGTGTATGGCAGCTCCCTGGTGATTAATATTACTTTCCAATACTTTTTGTAAATTATTTTTTGCTTCTTCTGTTTTACCCAAACCCAGCAATCCTAAGGCAATGAGGTAATGGCAATGAATTGTATTTTTCATATCAAGGTTCTGGTCAAAAACCAATAAATCGGGCAGAGATACAGCGAAATAATCTATTGTAATTTTATCATTCAAGTGTTGCTCACCAAAGCTGATAAGTTTATGGAAAATTTCCTTTGCACTATTTTCTTTGCCTAATTTCAACCAGGCCAAACCCTGGTAAAATATTTTATCGGGTTGAGGGTCGTTGTAAAAAATTGCCTGAGCAGGTTCGCTGATTCCATTTGTTGCCAATACAAAATTTTCTGTTGCCTGTTGCTTTAACCCCATTGCTTCATAAGCACAGCCCTGCAGATAATGAATATCATTTTCCTGCGTGCCATATAATTTGCCTTCACCTAAATTGTAAGGATAAATATTTATAGATTTTAATAATTGTAATGCATATTCATTTCTTCCTTCTCTTAGTGCTTTCTTGGCCAGTTCAATATGGCAAATTAAAAACTGGTTCACTACTTTTCCTTCACCACCTTCCCAGGGATGAAATTGTCTTGCTGCAATCAGTTCTTTTGCTTTTTCATAATTTCCCAACTGGTTGTAAATTGATATCCTTTCTAAATAAATATCATCCCTCATGGCTACAAGCGATAAATTCTTTTCAAGTAACTCCAATCTTTGAACCGAAGGATAGTTTTGAATTTTATAAGACTGGTCCAATTCCATCAACACCCTTGCATCAGACGGATCTAGTTCAAAGGCTTTTTTTAATAGTTGTAAACTTGCTGCAGGTTTATTTAATTTATTTTGGTAAGCAAGGGAAAGGTTCCGAAGTACTGTTGGGAATGTATTGTCTAAATGCTTTGATTTTTCCCAACATTCTATTGCCTCTGTATATTGTCTTCTTGCATACCAATAGTTGCCCAGGTAATAATATGCTTTAGCATCACTGGTATTGTTATTAATTGCAGATATCAGCACCATCATATCTTCAATCTTGTTAGGGAAACAATAATCCGGTGATGCCATTGCTGCCCTCTTAAGATATGCATCCGCTATGGGTTGATTGTTCAGCTGGATATTTACCCAGCCTAAGTAATAGTATAGCAAAGGAGTAGCCTTTACCTGGTTTTTCTCATATAATTTTAATAAATCATTTGCTTCTTCATACATGCCTGCATGCACATAATCCAGTGCATATTCCAGGTAATTATTAAAACTGTTTCTTATTAGTTTTGTAAAAGCAGCTAATAATGCAGCTGTGTTAGATTGCATATTATCAGCCGCTGCAATTAAATACTGTTCAAATAAACAACCGTAATTAAACGGGTCGAGGGCAAGTGACTCATTGATTAAAATGCTTGCTGCTGTTATGTTTGCTGTTTTTCTTAAAAGTGCCGTTTTTAAATGCCTTGCATTATGGCTATGGCTGTTTTTAATAATAGATTTCTCAATTAAATACAGTGCATCCGTATAATCTCCTTTGATTGATGCAAGCCTTGCAAGTTGAAAAAAAGAGTTGTGCTGGCACTCATCATTCCAGGCGGCTTTATAAAAAAAAGAATAGGCTTCGTCATTGTGATTGCCCATTTTTAAACACAACCCAAGATTATATAATACAATGCCTTCATTAGGATTTGTATTTCTTTCGGTTATGCTGTTAACCGCTTTTCTAAAATAAGGTGCTGCTTTTTCAAACTGACCGTTTCTTAAAAATAGTAAGCCCATTGCATTGTTGCAGCGAATATCCGTTTCATCTCTTTTCAATGCCTCTTCATAATACGAAACCGGAGAAAAAGTGGCATGGCGGTATTGTTCTAAATGCAAGCCATTTAAAAATAATAATTCATTGGTTGCAATTTTAGAAGGATGTTTTGCGGGTTTTGCAGGCTGTGGTATTTCCTCTTCAATTTTTATTTCGGGCTGATAACTGACCAGTATATTTTTTTTATGATCACTTACAATTACTTTTATTTCTTCCGGTAAAAATGGACTATTCAACTGCACCGATTGCTGGTAACTTTTTAGTGGAGATAAATTAGTAGTGTATTCATTTAACAATAACTCGTTTTTAAAAAGCTGTATAATAGCATTTGGATATACTGCAGTAGTGTACACTTTCAGTAGGATTTCATTACCATTAAAATCCAGATTAAGTGCTGCCTCTTTAGTGGCATTTTTAACCATTCCTATTTCTGCATAGGGCATAAAATATTGCTCAAAACTTTTTTCTTCGTTGGGCTGTATCCAGGCAAAGTCAGGCTGGTTGTCGGTAAAAACACCACACATCAATTCAATGTAAGGTCCATCTTCATCCGTAAGATTTCTGTCCCAGGCTTTACCAAAATCACCGTTGCCCCATGTCCATTGTTTTTTGCCTGTGGCTACATGATGATTGGCAACATGCAACATGCCAGCCTGCGTATCATGTTCGTAACAACCAATAAAATTATAACTGGATTGTACCGCCATGTAGGAAGTAGGCACCGGAATATTTTTATACATGGAAATATCTGTGCCGG
>JAYTTM010000786.1:0-4608 GCA_043745055.1 Chitinophagaceae bacterium
AAAGAGCATCGCTGGTTTCACGTGTATTGGAATGCAGCGAACAATCGTTTTAAAAAGTTTTTTCATAATTGCAGTGTTTTAATATTTAAAGAATAAAATGCTTTGATCAGGTTATGATTGAAGCAATGTTTTTTAGCAGTTGGTTATTCGTAACTTTTACTTTAGTTGAGTAAATGCTTTTGGTGAATGACAGTTTTGGTTTTTTCTTTTTCATGTTGTTTTAATGATTTTTTAAGATTAATAATTATTTTATTTTAAGGTTAAGATTTTTATAATCCGGATCCATTGCTGCTGTACGAAGCCCTGCTACTTCATTCGCCATCAATATAAAAACGTTCCAGCATAATCCCCTGGTAGATGGCCACCAACTATCGGTAGTGGTCCATTTAGTTGGCGTAAACTCTTTGCTAAATGGCCATTTAGGATTAAGATAAATTTCTGCCCACACCCTGTTCTCCATTAATGGCTTTGCATTTTTCCAGCCATGCTTTAATCCCACTACATAAGCACAATACTCTGGGCGGAACCAACTGCCACCATTGTAATAGAAGCCATCACTTTTTCCATTACTGTAATTTTCTTCGCCAAATTTTTCAAATGGCTGATAGTCGCCGCTTAGATAGGCGTAACCTTTTGCATCTTTTGTAAGCCTTACACAAATAGGTGCTGTAGTACCAAATTCAGGATGTGGCGAGTTGGTTACTTTGTTTAAAATGGGTATCTGATCCAAATGATTTTGCACCATTGCATCTGTAAGCATTGGCCTGTTGAATAACCACAGTGAAAAAAATTCAGGCTCCAAATCTGTCAATGTTATGATGTCAGGAAAATTTCTATCAAACAATAAATGCTTTCTTTTTACATCATAAAAATTGCGGTATTCGGTTTCTGCCTTTTGTATGTATGCTTCGCTAATTTCAAAACCTAATTCCTTAATCGTTCTTAATGCAATGGCCAGCATACCCTGGTTTACAGCAAGGCGATCTGTCTTTGGATTAAAATCAACAATATCAACCTGGCTCAGCGAAAAATGCGCTTTGCATTTTCCATTCCGGTTGCTGTCAAATTCATTCAATACATATTCAACAGCTTTTTTTATTTTTTCTTGCGGAAGTGTTACGCCAAACCGGCGCTTATTAAGCATGGCCCATATCAGCCATTCAATGGTAGCTTCATTGTCCTTCGCTTCTACCGACCCCATTAATGGTGTAATGATAGTACCGATGCCGCCTTTGGGTGTTTGCGTTTTACCCCATTGATTCCAGATAGAAAGATTTAGTTCTTTGTTATAAGATGCTACGGAAGCAAAATACGAATCCCGGTTGTACATATCGGGGGCGTAATTCATATTGGGCACATTAAAGGGTGTAAAATCATTTACATCAGTAATCCAGGTAAGCATGTTGAAATTGGCGTACAGCATCTTTTCTATCAGCGAGCCTTTAAAACCTTTTCCTTCGGCTAACCGTGATTGTGAAGAGATCATAAATTGCTGGTGCGATTTCCATGGTTCTACAAAAACATAGGTAGTCTTTGTTACTTTTTCTCCCATTGGAAGAATATTATAAGGTTGCTGCTGCGGTTGGTGTTCGGCAAATTGAAGGTCTTTTATCTGCAGGTTACATTCCTTGCCCGATTGCGTACCAATAAACATGGATACACTGTCATTTTCAATGTAAGGAACAAGGATGCTTCCTTTAAACATTGTCCATTCATTTTCAGTAGCTGGAAAATTGTCGATGTATTTTACGCCATCTTCCAGCTCAATTGTTTTTTGTCCATTTTTAATTCTGAAAAGTTTTAATGCCAGCGGCGTATTTCCCTTACATAAAAATGAGATGGTATAAACCTGCTGATCTTTTAATGGCGCAATAAACTGAATACCTGCCCTGCCACCAGCATGCCCGGTTATTGATATCAAGCCGGTATCAATCTTTACTTCGGCATTGCCTTCTTTTTGATATGCAGCAGGCATTTTCAACATGGTAGCTGCACCTGCATCCAGGTTGTACATTTCACCATAAGTTTGTTTGATGTACTCATTGTTCTGTGCTCTCTCCCCTAAGCCGGCAACTGAAAATAAATTGGGATCAGGCAATTTCCTCATACCAACAAAGCCACCACCCCGACCACTAAACCTGCGGCGGGTATTTCTGGTATATTGATTTTTGTAGCCTGCATCGGTTAAAAAACCAACCACATCATTTTTAGCAGTAATAAAACCGGCAGACGGAAACATTTCATGTACAAAGCCACCAGGAAAACTATCATACTCAAAAGTTACATACCGGGTTGGTTTTTGTGCAGGCCTTGCAATTTGTTGTAAAATATATAACATGCCCGGCATGGATGGCTGCAGCAATTCAATCGTCTTTTTAACGACGTTATCATTCACTACATTGTAGGTAACTGATACAGACAGGTTGGCATCAAACTCTTTTACGTAAGAATCTTTTTTTAAGGTGACGCTTTGCTGATTGCGGGTGAACGATGAGGCTTTCCATTGCGCAATGTTGGCAACAGTACTGAGGTCATTATTAAAAAGTTGCAGGGAAAATTCTTCCGTATTGGTCACAAGCAATTGGCTCCCGTTATAAATATCAACATTAAAACCAGCCTGTGCATCACCGGCAACTTTAAGCGTAAGCGGCTGCCCCGTTACATCCGGGGAAATTAATAAAATAAGCAGGCTATATAAAAAAACCAAGGGGTTGGTTTTATGTTTTAACATATGTAGCAATTGATGCTCAAAGCTATTTTTAATGCAGGCGGGAGCTATGCACTATGCTTACATTTTACTGTACTATAGTTACAAAATGGGTGAAAAGTGGACAATTTTACGTTAAAAAAGATCTACTGAGATAAAAGTTGGGAAATTGTTTACAGGAGTGATCTGTGATAGTTTATGTAGTTAACAGCAGGCAAACATTTTTACAGCGGCACCATTTTATAGGTTACCGTATCAGTAGGCACATTATAATTTTTGAATGGATTGCTGTTCCCTGTATTCATTTGGTGCACAATTGTACCGTTTTTTAAACTCCCTGAAAAAATAAGACTGGTTGTTAAAACCGGTGCGGTAGAAAATCTCCGTCACGTTCAGGTTGGTTGTAGCAAGCAGGGTTGCAGTTTGTTTGAGCCTGATATTTTTAATAAACTCTCCCGGCGTCATACCGGTCATGGTTTTTAATTTACGGTACAACTGCATTTTACTCATACTGAATTCCTTCTCCAAAAAAACAGCACTTAACTCTGGCTCATTGATATGTTCATTGATCACTTCCACCAGTTTTACCAGGAATACTTTGTCAGTTTCAGTAATGTCTGCTTCCACCAACGTTTCTGCAAGAACATCATTTTTAAAAATATCCAGCAGTTTTTCCCGGTACTCCAGCATTTTACGTATCCGCAATTTTAAATGTCCTGTATGAAAAGGTTTGGATATATATGCATCAGCTCCCACTTCATATCCCTCCATGTGATGATCTTCACTACCTCGTGCAGATAAAATGATGAAAGGTACCTGGCAGGTAGCCGGGGCATTTTTCATCTTATTGCACAATTCAAGCCCATTCATATTGGGCATCATTACATCGGATATTACAATATCGGGAATTATTTTTTCAATTAGTTCCAATGCTTTTCTTCCATCATCCGCTTCATAAACATTGTACTCATCTTTTAAAATATCTTTTAATAAATAGCGAATTTCTGGTTCATCTTCTACCAGCAGGATATTTTTCTTTTCCTGGTTCAGTAAATTTTCAATGGTGGCCAGTTTGTTATTTTCTGCAGCAGATACATTGTGTATCGTATCAAAAGAAGCAGTAATGGTTTGGTAAAGATAGGATGGCTTATCACTAGTGATTTGTGCAGCTGTAGCTACTGCATCTTCCGGTGTTTTGGTAATGTAGGGAAGGCTTACAGTAAAACTGATGCGCTCATTTTCTCTGCTTGCAGTGATAGTGCCATTCAATAAAGTAACGAGTTGTCTTGTAAAAGCAAGGCCAATGCCAGTCTCAAACTTTTCACTGCCGGAAATATTTTCACTGGCAGCATAAAATTTATCAAATAATTTATCGAGATTTCCTACGGGCAGTTTTGTACCCGAATTCACAACGGCTATTTCCAGTTGTCTGGTTTGTTTGTTTTCTTTGGCAGAAAAACTTACCTGTTCATTTTTACCGGAATGCTTAAATGCATTGGATAAGAGGTTGAATATTATTTTCTCCAGTTTATCCTTATCCACCCACCCAATCATACTGGCTGCAATATTAATGTCATATTCCATTTTATGATGCTCACTTAATGGAACAAAAGCCTCTGCAAGGTTTTGCAGCAATTCACTGATGTTTAAATGACTGAACTGGTTTTTAAAATAACCGGCTTCCACTTTTCTGAATTCCAGTAACTGATGCACCAAATAAGTAAGCCTGGAGGCCTGCTGGTGAATTAATGACAGAAAATAAGGTTTGTCTTTTTGTTCTTTAACAGCAGAAGATTTATCAAGATAGCGCTCTGCACTGCCCATAATAAGGGTTAACGGTGTTTGCAGTTCATGTGCAATATTGGTAAAAAATCCCAGCCTGTTCTCATGTATGGCTTCTT
>JAYTTM010000787.1:0-4601 GCA_043745055.1 Chitinophagaceae bacterium
ATGCAGCACATTCAAAAATGTCATTGTCATATTAAAGTCTGTATTTTTAATATCACATTTTGCTATAATAATACAAGGTCTTGCTTTAAAAATTATTTATCGATTTATGCTTGCCGCATTCAAATCAAGGCCAATTACCAATGCCGTTTACCAAAACCAACTGTTAAGTCCCCCGAATTTCGGGGGATTTTTTTATGGAATTTTTTTGATCGGGCATCTACCTGAAAACTTTTGTATGAAAAAAATTATTTTATTTAGTACTGCCGTGGTTTTGGCGACCCAGTTAATGGCACAGACCACAAAAAAAATGGCGCCACCAGCACCGCCTCCGCCACCAAAAACGGTAAAAGCACCACAACCGCCGCCACCCCCACCTCCTCCTCCAACAAAGGATGTGAAATTTACTCCACCAGTAATTGTAAAGGATGCCCCACCGCCACCACCACCACCACCAGCGCCGCCAAAAGCTCCTAAAAAAAACAAGGCGCTGATGAAGGAAGCAGCACCGGCTATAAACAAATTATAATTTCATTGACTAATAAAAAAAGCCCGTTCGTAAAAAGCGTGCTTTTTTTTTATCAGTTTTTTATGGTAAACTATTTAGTCTTACTACCATTTACAAAAAATGATTTTATTTTTTTTTGAAAAATAGCAAACAAAAAATATTTGCTGCTTATGTGCTTACTTTTCTATTGGCCAGGTAAACACCCGATAAGATAATCAGCAGGCAGGCCACTTGAGGCCATTCAAATTTTTCTTTAAAATAAATACCCCATGCTACAGCTATAAATGGTATTCCGTAAGTAACCATACTGGCAAAAAGCCCTCCTGCTCTTTTAACCAATGCATAAAACAAAAAAGTTGCAATGGCGGTGCCCCCTATTCCTAAAACAACAGAGGCGCTTGTCGCAATCAGTATTTCATGTTGCTGAAATGGCAGTGAAAAAAAGCCTGTGGCAATTAATATAATTAATGCTGGTATAGCATTTAATGTAAGTGCCACTGCAGTAATTTGTAAAGATGGGATATCAGATAAATATTTTGTAACCATATTTAGATTGACTGCATACATTATGGTAGCCATTACAACAAAGGACACATACAAAAGGTGGTTGCTTTGCTGCATACTGCCATTGCTAAGCACAAGTAATGCACTACCAGCAAAAGCAATGACAGTACCAGTAATTTTATTGCTTCCGGTGCTGGCTTTAAAAAAAACTGCGCCAATTACAATTACAAAAACGGGTGTAAGTGCATTGAGCATACCCGCTAACGAGCTATCTATACCGTTTTCTGCAATACAAAATAAAAAGGCAGGCAACAAACTGCCCAGCATGCCCGATAAAAAAACAAGTTTTATTTTATTAGGTGGAATTTTTTTAAATGCACCAATTGCAATGGGAAACAATACAATACCGGATGATACAATTCTGATAGCAGCAACCTGGTAAGGACTCAGGTTATTGTTCAGTCCTATTTTCATTAAAATAAAACTGCTGCCCCAAATTACCGAGAGTGCAACAAACAACAGCCAGTCCACTAGTTTTTTTTCCACGCCGCAAAGTTGTTGTTTATAGTTTAATTATTCATTTTATTTGGAAAAGTTATTTATGTTTACTGGAATAATTTTCTTATTCATCATTTAAAACAATTTTTATGGGATTTGTTAAAGAGTTTAAAGAGTTTGCATTAAAAGGTAACATTGTTGATTTAGCTGTTGCAGTTATAATTGGCGGAGCCTTTGGAGCAATAATTTCATCCATGGTAGATGATGTAATTACGCCCCTCATACTTACACCGGCATTAAAAGCCGCACAGTTAGAAGACATTGATAAACTGGTATGGGGTGCTGTAAAAATCGGTAAATTTTTAGCAGCCATTATCAAGTTTATTATTGTTGCAGTTTGTTTATTTGCAGTAATTAAAGCCATTAACAGTACTAAAAAAGTTGAAGAAGCAGCGCCTCCTGCGCCACCTGCCGAGCCTTCTTCAACTGATAAATTATTGATAGAAATAAGGGATGCATTAAGAAAATAAAAAAAACATATACTATTTTCGTAACGGCTATCAAAAGGATAGCCTTTTTTTTAAACATCAATACCAGGCTATTATGAAATGCTTATTGAATCTGTTAGTAATTACTTTAATTAGTTTTCAATTAAATGCACAGGATAAAACAGTGCAGGAATTAAAAGCAGCTGCAACAAAATCTATCCAAACCGATACCTCCAAAAAGGCAAATAAAAAGGGTTGGATGTATGGTGCCAATTTAAATTTTAGTCTTACACAAGTGGGCAACAGCAACTGGATTGCTGCCGGAGGTGATAAATTTTCTTTATCCTCCGCTATTGCTGTAAATGTTTTTGCCAACAGAAAATGGGGCAGAAAGACATGGGATAATATACTGGATGTTAATTATGGTTTGGTAAATACCACCACATTGGGTTTTCGTAAAGTAAATGACCGGCTGGACTTTATCTCAAAGTATGGATATATGCCGCTTAAATGGAAAAAAGTTAGCATTACTGCATTGGGTCAGTTTCGTTCTCAATTAACCAGTGGTTACGAATATGACTATAAGGGAACCACAGAAAAAAGAAGAAATTCTGGCTTTTTTGCACCTGCCTATATTACCATAGCGCCAGGTGTAGAGTGGAAACCCAATGCCTGGTTTTCTGTTTTTGGTTCGCCTGCTGCTGCCAGGTTTACAATTGCTTCCAATGCTCCCTACAGCTATTTAGGACAGGGGGGTGTTTTTAACGGGCAAACAGAAACTCCGTTAGCAACATTGTATGGCGTAGACCCAGCCGATCCAATACGTACCGAATTTGGTGCTTTTGTAACAGCTACTGTTAAAAAAGATATTTTTAAAACGGTGGGATATTACAGTAAGCTTGATTTGTACAGCAACTATCTTAAAAATCCACAAAATGTGGATGTATTCTGGACGAACCAGTTCAAAATAAAAATCGGAAAATTTTTTAATGTAAGCTACCAATTGGATATGTTGTATGATGATGATGTAAAAAATCCGGTAAGGCCTGCCAGTGCATTGGGTTTGCAGGTATTATCCACATTGGGTATTGGCTTTGCTTACAAGTTTTAATTCTTCTTTACTTATCAATATATTTGCGTCTCTCCTGCTAAAAACAGGGGAGATTTTTTTATCATTTAATTTATGCCACATTGAATATCCCTTCTTATCAAATTAAATTAGACCAGTTTGAAGGCCCTTTCGATTTGTTACTTTTCTTTATCGAAAGAGATGAGCTTGATATTTATAATATCCCCATTACAAAAATTACCAACGATTTTTTAGATTTTATTCATCAGTCAGAAAAATTAAATATTGAGTTGAGTAGCGAATTTATTTTGTTCATCAGCACCCTGATGCGGATTAAAGCCAAGATGCTGATACCACGTAAGGAAATTGATGCACAGGGTAATGAAATAGATCCCCGGCAGGAATTGATTGAGAAAATACTGGAATACAAACGCTTTAAAGAAGCCTCCGCAAAAATGGCAGAACTGGAAGAAACCAGGTTGCTGATGTTTAAAAGAGGCAACCTCCATAAAGAACTGGTTCAAATTGGTGAAGAGGCAGGTGAAGGAACCGAAATACAGGCTGTTACACTGTTTAAGCTGATGAAGGCTTTTGAAAAAGTAGCACAACGGCTGCATGAAAGAAACAATAAGCCGGTTCATACCGTAGTGCAGTACAATTACACAATGGATGAATGCAGAGATTATATGCTTACACATTGCAGAGAAGCCAAAACTTCATCCTTTGAAAAAATATTTGAAGTGTGCGAATCAAGGATACATGCATTATTCCTTTTTTTAAATTTGCTCGAACTATCGCAGCAACGATTTTTATTGATTTCAACCGGTGAAGGCCGCAATAACTTTATTGTGGAATACAATGAAAATCGGGAAGACGATACATCACAGCCGTTGGACTATAATGAAATGACCAGTTTTAAATAGTTTTTTTCCCCGGTAACCGGGGATTTTTTTTTGCTAATTTGGCAGGAATTAATTTTGGCTTTTATTTTGATGTTTAAACATTAATAAAAACAATTACAATGAAAACAATCTTATTTAAAGCATCCGACAGGGGCAGTGCCGATTATGGATGGCTGAAGCCAAACTATTATTTTAGTTTTGGCCAATATCATAATTCAGCAAAAGTGCATTTTGGTTTATTAAGGGTATTAAACGATGACTTTATTGCCGGGGGTGGAAAATTTCAAACGCATCCGCACGACAATATGGAAATTGTAACCATTCCTTTTACCGGGGCATTACATCACAAGGATAGTACCGGAGGCGAAGGAGTTATTAAAGCCGGCGATATTCAAATTATGAGTGCAGGCACAGGCGTACAGCATTCCGAGGCCAATGCTTCCGAAACTGATCCGGTTACTTTATTTCAAATCTGGGTGTTTCCTAAAGTCAACAATATTAACCCAAAATACGATCAGCGGAACTTTGATGTAAATGATCGCAATAACAAATGGCAAATAGTTGTATCGCCCAAAGCCGAAGATGATGCTTTGTGGATTAACCAGGATGCCCGTTTTTCGCTTGCAAAACTGGAT
>JAYTTM010000788.1:0-1248 GCA_043745055.1 Chitinophagaceae bacterium
ACAATCCTGCCAGCAAAATGGCCTGGCATATCTTTTAATAGCATCTGCACCTACAGAAGTACTTCTTGCATCTGTAGTTGCCGGAAATGGGCCACCATGAACCATTGCATGACAAACCTCTACACCTGTAGGGACGCCGTTGTAAATCAGCCTTCCTACTTTTAAGGATAATGCACTTATACAATCCTGGTAATTATTAAAATCATTCGTATCACCCATCACAGTACCGGTTAATTGCCCATGTAATGATTGGAGTGCTTTCAACATTTCTTGTTGATCACTGCATAATATAATCAACGATGCAGGTCCAAATATTTCGTTTTGCAATTTTGGATTTGTAATAAAATCAGCGGCATTTACTTTTAATAATGCAGCAGATCCCTTAGTAGAATCAGACACATTTTCCCCTTCACATAAAACAGTCACACCATTTTCTTTTACAGTTTTATTTTTTGTTTCGTAATAATTATTGCAAATATTTTTATTGAGCATGATGCCTGCAGGTGCTGCAGTTAATTTCTCTTTTAATTCATTAATGAAAGCTTCCGTATTTTTATCATTTATCAAAAATAGTAAACCGGGATTGGTACAAAATTGCCCGACGCCCATTGTGATGGAGCCAGCCAATTGTGCCGCCATTGCACTTGCTGCATTATTTAATTGTTGAGGCAAGATCAATACCGGATTGACGCTGCTCATCTCAGCATAAACAGGAATAGGAACTTCCCGTTCATTGATAGCGGCTTTATAAATCGCCATCCCAGCTTTGAAGGAACCGGTAAAACCAATGGCCTTTATGCCAGGATGTTTAACCAACTGCATCCCTGTTGTTGGACCTCCACCAATCAAAAAAGAAAATACACCTTCAGGCATATCACATTTTTGGGCAGCATTTTTTATTGCAGTTGCCATCATTTCATTCGTTCCTAAATGAGATTCATGTGCTTTAACAATTACAGGATTTCCCGAAGCTAAAGCGGATGCGGTATCGCCACCAGCAGTAGAAAAAGCGAGGGGGAAATTGCTTGCACCAAAAACTAACACGGGACCGATTGGCACCAACATTTTTCTTAGATCCGAACGGGGCAAAGGTTTTCTTTCCGGCAATGCTTCATCAATTACTGCCTCCACCCAGGTGCCTTCTCTCAACAGGTCTGCAAATAATTTCAATTGTCCTGTTGTTCTTCCTCTTTCTCCCAACAACCTTGCTTCCGGCAAACCTGTTTCCTGTATTGCCCTGTTGATTAA
>JAYTTM010000789.1:0-4596 GCA_043745055.1 Chitinophagaceae bacterium
AATAGTTTAATTGGCCTGGAAATTGGAAGGATAACAGATGAGAAAATGGTTATAAAATGGGATGGCATAAAAAGATGGAATGAAGACTGGAATAAAGACCTTACCATGGAGCAAGCTTTTAAGGTAAGTTCGGTACCTTATTTTCAGGAAGTTGCAAGGCGTATTGGAAAAGATACCATGCAGCATTGGATAGACAGCCTGCAATATGGTAATAGAAAAATAGGCAACCGAATTGATAGCTTTTGGTTAGATAACAGTTTAAAAATTTCTGCAGATGAGCAACTGGGCCTGGTAAAAAGATTATACTTCGATCAGTTGCCCTTTCAAAAACGTACCCAGCAAATTGTAAGAGATGCCATGGTGCAGGAAGACAATACCTTGTATCAGCTAAGTTACAAAACAGGCTGGGGCTTTGATGAAAATGGAAATGTCATTGGCTGGATAACCGGCTGGATTGAAGAAAACAAACATCCCTATTTTTTCACCATACTGGTAAAATCAGCTGATAAAAATATCGATATGAAAACAGTGCGGCTAAATATCATGAAAGGTATTTTAAAACAATTTGGCTTTTTTGAAGGTAAAAATTAAGGGTCATAATTTTAGTCATTTATCCATTACCAGTTTTTTATTCAGGTCTTCATCTAAACTCCTAAACGTCTAAACTTTCTAAACAAATATGATAGTATGACTTTAACACAACTTAGATACTAAACAATTACTACATGCTCCAATTTCAACATATCAATTATTTACTGGTACTGGTAGCTATACCGCTGATAGTTGTATTGTACATATTGGCTTTGCGATGGAAAAAAAAGACCATCAAAAAAATTGGGGATGAGCAGTTGGTTAAACAATTAATCAACAACTATAGTCCTAAAAAATATTCCTATAAATTTTTACTCCTGTTACTGGCATTTACAATGGCCGCCATAGGATGGGCCGGACTTCGCAAACCTGATGGCACTAGTAATGTAAAACGCACCGGTATTGATGTGATGATTGCATTGGATGTAAGCAAAAGCATGCTGGCAAAGGATATACAGCCCAACAGATTGGAAAGAGCCAGGCAATTAATTTCAAAAATAATAGACAAACTAGGTGATGACAGAATTGGAATTGTGGTATTTGCCGGAAGAGCTTACTTACAAATGCCTTTAACAACTGATCACTCAGCCGCAAAAATGTATTTGTCTTCTGCTACTCCAGATGTAGTTCCTACACAAGGTACCGTAATTGGTGACGCATTAAAAATGTGCTACAATGCCTTTAACAACAAAGAAAAAAAATACAAAACCATTGTACTAATTAGTGATGGTGAAGATCATGATGAAAATGCCATAAAAGTAACCAAATCACTGGCTGAAGAAGGTGTAATGGTAAACACAATTGGCATCGGTTCTCCCGGAGGCAGCACCATCATTGATCCAGCAACTGGCGAAACAAAAAAAGATGCAACTGGCGGAGTGGTAATTACCAGATTAAATGAAGATATATTGAAAAACATAGCTGCCAATGGCAATGGATTATACCAGCTTTTTACTAACACTAATGAAGTTGCTGATAAACTGGAGGGGCAACTAAAAAGTATCGACCAGCGGCCCATTACAGAAAATGCATCTGCAACCTATCGCTATTTTTATCAATGGTTTATTGGAGTTGCGCTACTGTTATTGCTGGCAGAATTTTTTATGTCTGAAAAAACTGGTAAAAACAGATTTCAAAGTTTCTTTCTCAAAAAAAATATTTTAAAAGAAACCGCTATCAAACCAACTTTTAATAAAGCGTTAATGCTTGCCGTTTGTTGCATAATACCTGCTGCTACCCTGTTTGCCCAAAAAGAAAATGCACTCATAAAAAAAGGGAACACGGCCTATAATAACAATCAACTGGATGCTGCCATCGAAGATTATAAAAAAGCAATAGAATTAAATCCATCTGGCAATAAAGCCAGTTTTAACCTTGGCAATGCATTGTATAAAAACGGCAATACAGAGGATGCTGTTAAGGCCTATGAATCGGCCATTGCCAATAGCAATCAAACTATGGATAAATCAAAAGCCTGGTACAATACCGGAGTTGTATTACAAAACAAGAATAAACTGCCGGAGTGTATTGACGCTTACAAAAATTCATTGAAACTTAATCCGGCCGATGAAGATGCAAGAATCAATTTGCAGAATGCCATTAAAAAGCAACAACAGCAAAAAGAAAAAGAAGAAGCTGAAAAAAAGAAAGATAAACCCAAGCCACAAAAACAAGACAAAGAACAGCCAAAACCTCAGCCAAATAAAATGACCAAAAAAGAGGCGGAAGAAAAATTAAAAGCATTAATGCAACAGGAAAAAAACCTGCAGGATAAATTGAGAAAAGTAGACGCTGCATCTCCGGAAAAGCCTGAGAAAGACTGGTAAAATTAGTTTTTGGTATTAGCTATTTTGTTCCAAATGAAGGCTGGTTATGGTCTTGAGTAAAAAGTGCTGGAAATTTTTCGGATCATCCGTTTAAATAGCAAATAAAAAAAACGTCTAAACGCCTAAATGGCAAAACAAAATAACTAGCAGATGCCGCCAAAATTTTTAATGCAGGCCTGCAAAATAACAAGCAACAATCTACCTGCATTATTGTTAATTTTACCAATCATCGTTCATTAAAAAAGTAACACCTAAATATATCTTACAATGCAGTATTGCGAAAGCCTCACTGAATACAAACGCCTCAAAACACGGGAAGTAAAAGTCGGTAACCTGCTGCTGGGAGGAAACAATCCCATCCGTGTGCAAACGATGACAACAACCGATACAATGGATACTGCTGCTACCGTTGCGCAAACCATTCGCTGTATTGAAGCCGGTGCAGAACTCGTTCGCATTACCGCCCCCTCTAAAAAAGAAGCAGAGAATCTCAAAAACATAAAAGACGAATTACATAAAAGAGGCTATACTGTTCCGCTGGTAGCAGATATTCACTTTACGCCGAACGCCGCTGAAATAGCCGCAAGAATTGTAGAAAAAGTAAGGGTAAATCCGGGCAATTATGTAGATAAGAAAAAATTTGAGCAAATAGACTATACAGATGCAGAATACGTAGAAGAAATTGAAAGAATAAGGGAACGTTTTTCGCCATTGGTATTAATATGCAAAGAGCACGGAACTGCTATGCGGATTGGTACCAATCATGGTAGTTTGAGTGACCGTATAATGAGCCGCTATGGTGATACAGCCATTGGAATGGTGGAGAGTGCGATGGAGTTTTTAAGAATAGCACGCAGTTTGGATTATCACCAGATTATCCTCAGCATGAAAAGCAGCAACCCTCAGGTGATGGTGCAGGCTTATCGCCTTTTGGTTAAAACCATGCTGGAAGAATTTGGTGAATGTTATCCCTTGCACTTAGGTGTTACAGAAGCGGGCGATGGTGAAGATGGAAGAATTAAATCTGCCATTGGCATTGGCACTTTGTTAGAGGATGGCATTGGTGATACCATCAGGGTTTCGTTAACAGAAGATCCTGAGTTGGAGATACCGGTTTGCAAGGATATTGTTAAACGTTATGGAGACAACCGACGACCGACAACCGACGACCGACTAATAATGGCTAATGAAAAACTTTTCTATTCGCCGTTTGAATACAAAAGAAGAGAAACTACTGAAGTTTCAAACATGGGAAAAAAACACGTACCGATAGTGGTTGCAGATTTTATGCTTGCTGAAACCATCTCCCACAAAGATTTACAGGCCATCGGCTATACTTACAATGAGCCAACCGACAAATGGAATATTGCAGATGCAGCTGCTGATTATATTTACACTGCCGACAAACAAATTGATTTTTCATTACCCGGTACACTTAAAATAATTTGTGATTACAGCACCTGGTTAACGACCATTGACATGGAGAAATATTTTCCACTTTACCAGGGAGATGAGTTTATTGGTGCTGATAAAAAATCTAACTTAATAAATTTTGTTGCCATCGATACAGCAAAAAATCATCGACCATTGATTGAAAAAATTAAAGAAGATGCTACTGTTATTTTGTGCTTAACTTCCTCAGCCAGCAATAGTATGCAATCGGTAAGGGCATTTATAAATGGATTGATGCAGCAACAAATTAAAGTACCTGTTGTGCTTGCAGTTGAGAGCCAGCAACCTTCAATTGATGAGCAGCTAATCCATTTCGCTGCAGAAAGCGGCGCCTTATTTTTAGATGGTATGGGCGATGGCATCTGGCTAATGAACGATCCATCAAAACTGATAAACCAGCAGGTAACCGGAAGAACGTATTTACAAACCAACAGCAATCACCAGTTTATCAATAACACCTCTTTTTCCATCTTGCAGGCTGTACGCACCAGAATTTCAAAAACAGAATATATCAGTTGCCCGAGTTGTGGCCGCACTTTATTTGACCTTCAGGAAACCACGGCAAAAATCCGTGCAGTTACCAATCATTTAAAAGGCGTAAAAATCGCTATCATGGGCTGCATTGTAAACGGCCCGGGCGAAATGGCCGATGCAGATTTTGGTTACGTTGGCAGCGGAGTTGGAAAGATAACCTTGTACAGAGGTAAAGAGGTGGTTAAAAGAAATG
>JAYTTM010000790.1:0-1246 GCA_043745055.1 Chitinophagaceae bacterium
AACGGTTTTCCTATAAAAATCAAATGGCAAGGTAAGCCTGGATTACTTTTGTAGTTCTAACATAAAAAAGAACACAAATGCTACCTTGCCAAGAACAAAATAAGAGCTTTTTTGACCAATTACAAAACGTTGACGGATTAGATTTACGAGATACCCGAGGCTTACGACATGAACTTCGGGTAGTATTATTAGGGGTAACTATGGCTATTTTAAGTAATAGAGATGGGAATTTATCGAGCATTCATCGCTATCTTGTTAATCATAATACTGGCATCTTAAGGTCAATTAACTATTCCACTCATCGCCCCATATCCCGTTCACAACTCCCTAATGTTTTAGAGAATGTGTGTTTAGAGATATTTGAGGGCATTTTATTTACCAATTTTGGTATTATTTTATCTATCCAAGAACGCCAATGGTTTGCCCTTGATGGTAAAGATTTGAAGGGAAGTATTGAAACTGGTCATACCAGAGGAGAAGCCATTGTTCAGGCTGTTACCCACCAACATAGAGTAGTTCAAAGTCAACATTATTATAGTGGACGAAAACAAAGTGAAGTCATTACAGTACGGAATATTTTGAAAGATAATAATTTACAGAGCCAGAAAATAAGCATGGATGCGCTGCATTGCAAACCTCATACCCTTGAATCTATCCATGAGTCAGGCGGAGTTTACTTGGTTGGTTTGAAAGATAATCAAAAAGAGTTATTAAGGGAATGTGTTGATGTAACAAGATTTTCAAAGCCTACATTGAGCTTTATCCAAGCCGACTACAACCCCGATACAACTATAAAACCAAAGCATGGTCGCATCGAAAAAAGAGAATATCAGGTCTATGATATCTCGAAAGAAGAAAACCATCAAAGATGGTCAAATTGCAAAATTAATACCTTAATTAGGGTGGAAAGGAACATTAAAGAAGTTAAAACTCAAAAGAAATACATTGAAATAAGCTATTATATCTCTAACCAAAATGATAATTATTCAGAATTATGTCATGCTATTAGAGGGCATTGGGCAATAGAAGTTAATAATCATATTCGAGATGTTACATTCGCAGAAGATAAGCTAACATCAAAAAAAAATCTTTATCACGTTCAATGGCTGCAATAAGAACATTAGCTTGCGGAATTTTAAATCAGTCCAAATGCTCAAATAGAAAGGCTCAATTAGATAATTTTGCCGATAAATTTGATGAATTAATCCAGTTTTTGAAAGTAATTAAATTTTTATAGGAAAACCGT
>JAYTTM010000791.1:0-17461 GCA_043745055.1 Chitinophagaceae bacterium
ACAGAAAAAATGTTGCCGTCTCTGCAAAAGACAGCTGGCGCAGAAAATGTAATTCTATCAGTAGCCCATACCGGCGGTGAAGATTTTTCATTTTTTCAACAAAAAGTTCCTGGCCTGTTTATAAATGTTGGCGGCATGGCAAAGGGAGGAAATCCGTTAACCACTGCCAGCCATCACACACCTGATTTTTATATTGATGAAAGTGGTTTTACAACAGGAGTAAAAGCACTAGCTAATTTAGTGGTTGACTATATGGAGTTAAATGGGAAAGAGAAAAAGAAGTAAGACATAGGGAATTAATTACAGTACCTTTTTTAACTCAATCATTTGAAGAACGGTAAATTCCAACAAGGTTATTGATCTAATTTTACAGCATGCGTATAAAATTTCCAACTAATTTTTTTATTACAGTTGTCTTCCTGTTTGTTTTTTCAAATAGCTATACTCAAGCTACCATGGGGTTTGAGGAGTATGAACCATTATCTACCCTAAAAGTAAAAGAGCATAAATTGGTTCGTTCTAAATTCCCATTCATCGATGTTCACAACCATCAATGGGAAATGCCCAAACAAAATTTGCCCGAATTATTGCATCAGATGGATGCACTTAACATGCAGGTAATGGTTAATTTAAGTGGCCGCAGTTATAAAGAAACCAACAACCAGCGCAATGGTTTTTTTGATGTGCAGGGTGACGATTATTTGAAGGCTAGCATTGATAATATAAACACTGCAAATCCCAATCGTTTAATACTGTTCACCAATATTTCATTTGTTGGATTTGGTGAAAAAAATTGGGTTGCTGATAAATTACAGCAATTGGAAGCTGATGTAAAAGCAGGTGCAAAAGGTTTGAAAATTTATAAAGATCTCGGGCTTGAATTTAAGGATGAAAAAAATAGTATTATTCGCATTGATGATTCAAGGCTGGATGCAATCTGGAATAAATGTGCCGAACTAAATATTCCTGTGCTGATACACACTGCAGATCCTAAAAGCTTTTGGTTGCCGGTTGATAAAAACAATGAACGCTGGCTGGAACTCACCACCCATCCCGATAGAAAGCGGGACAACAACAGTCTTTCCTGGGATGATTTAATTGCACAGCAACACAAAGTTTTTCTTAAACACCCTGCAACAAAATTTATAGCAGCTCATTTTGGTTGGATGGCCAACGATCTGGAAAACCTGGGTAATTTTTTAGATTCAGCGAAAAATGTTTACGTAGAATTTGGTGCTATTATTTCTGATCTGGGCAGGCAGCCAAAAGCATCAAAAGCGTTTTTTGAAAAATACCAGGATAGGATATTATTTGGAAAAGATAACTGGAAACCCGAGGAATATGCCACTTATTTTAGAGTGCTTGAAACGGAGGATGAATATTTTCCCTACCACAAAAAATACCATGCTTTCTGGCGCATGTATGGTATGGGATTATCTGATGAAGTGCTTAAAAAAGTGTACTATAAAAATGCCTTAAATGTAATCCCCGGCCTTGATAGAAAACAGTTTCCTGAGTAAAATTTGATTATTAGTATAGCGCTTCATGGCAAAGTACCTGTGAAAGGCTAGTTCTTAAAAAAGAATTCAGCAGTATTGTTTGCTGCTATTTTTGCAATAGCACGTTATGCTGCTTTAATAAAAGTATATTTTTACGGCTGCTGCATTGTAATATTATTAAACTCAAACTTCTAAAGCAGCAATTTTTGCATTAATATTGTCCTAATTTAAAAATCAGTATGAAATACTTTTTTAGTTTACTTTCCATCCTGTTTTGCTGCACCGCATCATTCTCCCAGGATAAAATTTTTAAAAGAAACGGCCAGGTTACCTCAGCCAAAGTTACAGAGGTAGGCATTACTGAAATTAAATACAAACTTCCTGGTAGTGATGGAGCAGTAATTTATGTACTGGATAAAAACCAGGTAAGTAAGATTGTATTTGAAGACGGACATTCTGATAAATTTGTTACAGATTTAAAGGATACCTCCAGTTATACAGGGCAATTGAGAAAGGCAATAAAATTTAATTTCCTTAGCCCTTTGTACGGTTATAGCGAGTTTAGTTTTGAGAAAAGTACAGGGATAGGTAAAAGTTATGAAGTTTCATTTGGTATTATTGGATTAGGGAAAAATTCACAGCTTGATTATGCTTATTATGGTACTAATTTTACTTCTACCAAAAAGAACCAGTTTGGTTTTTTTGCTTCTGCAGGATATAAATTTAATAAATGGCCTGATTTTATTTTTGGCAAAACAAGGTTTACCCATCTTATGCAAGGTGCTTATGTAAAGCCTGTTTTTTACCTGGGTAATTATAAAGAAAATATTTACTCAATTAAAAACAACAACGAATATGTGCTTGAAAAACAACATGTAACCTTTGGTGCCTTGCAAATTGAATTTGGCAAGCAATGGGTATTTGGTGAAAGATTTCTGATTGACGGGTATTGGGGTTTGGGTTATGGAGCGGATAATAAAAAACAAAATCTATATGGTTTATATCCGGAAGACAATACCGCTGCTTTCAATTATGCAAATTCAAGGTTAGGAGTTTCACCAGGTTTTTCTTTTACTTTTGGTTTAAAAGCTGGTATGCTGATAAAATAAAATTTGGTTCAATTATTAAAAGTCCTTGCGTCTTTCCTCAACTGTGCCGTTGTCTTACTACTTCCATCATGGCTCCAGCCGGGCGGTTTTATAAAATAATGTAAGGCATTTTTTAAAGAGCCTGATGCGTATGCTTTTTTCAACAATTCGCCCCAGGTTTTAAAGGCTATAACAGCTGGGTTATAGGATTCTATATTTTTTGTAAGCCCATATACAGGGCGTTCTTCTTCAGGCTGAAAACTCCCGAACAATCTGTCCCAGATGATTAAGATACCGGCGTGGTTCTTATCTAAATATTTTAAATCGCTGCCATGGTGTACCCTGTGGTGAGCAGGTGTATTAAAAATAAATTCAACTGGTGCAGGTAGCTTATGCACCGTTTCAGTATGTATCCAAAACTGGTAAATTAAACTGATCTGTTGCATAAACAAAATCCAAATGGGATGAAAACCTACAAGCGGCATCCAGGCCCAAAAAAGAAAGGCACCCGTGGCATTGCCAGTCCAGGTTTGGCGCAAGGCCGCCGCTAAATTATAATGTTGCGATGAGTGATGTACTACATGGCTTGCCCAAAAATAATTTACATGATGACTTATCCGGTGAAACCAGTAGTAAGAAAAATCATCAGCAAAAAATAATACAACCCAGTACCACCAAACACCAGCATTCAGCGTAAACAGCCGATGATTGTATAAATAGGTAAACAGGCCAAATATCAAAGCCTTGGTAAAAAAACCTGTAATTACATTGCCGATGCCCAATCCTAAACTGGTAAAAGTGTCTTTGGTTTCGTATAGTTTTTTTTGTTCTCTGTAAGAAAACCATGCTTCTATTGAAAGCAAGAGAACAAAAAATGGGATAGCATAATATAAAATTACTGGTGGCAATTGGTAAATTATTTGTACGAAAATACAATTATTTGACTACCCAATCAGGAAAACGGCAGTATTCTTCTCTTTATGTATTTATACAGTTCCAGCCAGATTACCGATACAAAACCAGCTGCAGAACAAATCAGTATTTCATGAATTTGTGGTATTTCAAATTTAAAAAAATGATTGATAAAAGGAACATATAAAATGACTCCCACCAAAACAATTGTAGTAAGTATAATACCCGTTAATAAATTATTTTTATACCTCATCGTTGTTATGATAGAATAATAAAAGGAACGGTTGACCAGGGTTAAAAAAATGTTAGCTACAATCAGGGTAATAAAAACCATCGTTCTGGTGCTGTCTTCATTCATGCCTTGCCGCACAGCGTATTGGTAAATAGACAGGTTGGCAACTGTAATAGCAAGTCCTTGAAAAAGGCTTATGTTCAATTCCTTCCATGATAAGAAACTTGAGGTGAATGGTCGTGGTTTTTGTTGCATCAGATTTTTTTCAATGGGCTCATTTTCAAAAATGATAGAACAGGTTGGCCCCATTATTAATTCAAGGAAAATTACATGAACCGGAGTAAAAATTGCAGGATATACCCATCCCAATACCAGCGGTAAAAATACAGTAAGAATAATGGGGATATGAATGGAAATGATGTACTGGATTGCTTTTTTCAGATTACTGTAAATCCTTCTACCCATTGCAATGGCATTAACCATTTTACCCAAATCATCCTCTTCTAAAATGAGCGATGAAGCATCCTTTGCAATTTCAGATCCTTTTTTGCCCATGGCAATTCCTATATGCGATGCCTTCAAAGCCGGACCATCATTTACACCATCGCCAGTCATGGCAACTATTTGTTGCTGCTCTTTTAAAGCCTCAATAATTTTAAGTTTAGCTTCGGGAAACATCCTGGTAAAAATATTGGTGTCCATCACCGTTTTTTTCAATGCTTCAGGTTGCAATAACATTAATTCTGCACCATCAATTGCTTTTTCACCATCTTTAAAACCTACCTGTTTTGCAATACTCTGTGTAGTTGCTTTGTTATCGCCCGTTATTATTTTTACCTGTAGTCCTGCCGTATAAAATTGCTGAAAAACTTCCCTGATATTTTTTTTAGGTGGATCGTAAAAAGATACCAATCCAATAAATTCAAATTCATATTCGTCCTGTTCCTTTAAAAAATCTGTACCGGAAAAAGATGATTTAGCAACAGCCAACACCCGGAAACCCTTTTCGGTTAATTGTTGCAGCTGTAAATTTATTTTTGTTATTTCCGCAGCTGACAAACCGCAACAACTCAATATTTTTTCCGGAGCACCCTTGCAGGCAATGATTCTTTTTCCTTCTTTGTTCGCAAATATATGAGTCATCATGGGGGGACTTCCACCCAATGGATACTCATGTACCATGTTGAAATTTTTTCTTTCATCAATTTCGGCAATTGATTTATAGGCTTCGTGCAAGGCAATTTCCATTGGGTCAAAGGGGATTGGTTCGCTGGCAAACATGGCTGTTTCAATTAATTCAAAAGCTTCTACTTTTGAATTGTTGAAATCTTTATACATAGTTCCCGTTTTTTCAACATAGAAAGAATTTAGCTCCATGCGGTTTTCGGTAATAGTACCAGTTTTGTCAGTACAAATTACAGTAGCACTTCCCAGGGTTTCTACCGTTTTTGTTTGCTTTACTATCACTCCCATCTTCATCAGCCGCCATGCACCCAGAGCCATAAAAGTGGTGAATGCCACAGGGATTTCTTCGGGTAAAATGGACATGGCAAGCGTTAATGCTTTTAATAAACTGCCTGCAAAATCATGCGGTGCAGATTGGAAATAATTGATGGCCCACACAATTAAAAAAACAACGACACCAGCTACTGCCATTTTTTTTATAAAATTTCCAATCTGAATTTGCAAAGGCGTTTCTTCTTCCTTAATACTTTGTAATGATTGTCCGATTTTACCCAGTTTGCTATTGTTGCCAATTTCCGTTGCCATGCCAATAGCCATGCCGGTTGTAACTGAAGTACCCATATAAACAGCATTCTCCTGGTCGTTTTTATTTTTTACAATGCTGAAAGATTCACCGGTAAGTATGGATTCGTTAACGGAGAAATCGTTCGAGTAAATGATTTTTGCATCGACTGTTATCAAAGAACCTTCTTCAAATACCACTACATCATTTAAAACAATGTCAGTACTGTTTATCTCAATTATTTCATCAGCTCTTACTACCTTGCTTTTGGGTTGTGATAACTTTTTTAATGCGGCCAGGGCATTATTGCTTTTTGATTCCTGGTAGAGTGAAATGGCAGAAACTAATAAAATGGCCGATACCATAAACAACCCTTCTTCTATCTGACCGGAAATAAAATAAATGATACTTGCGGCCAGCAACAGAATGAACATAGGCTCCTTTACTAAATCAATGATGGCTTTTAACCAGCCATTTTGCTCCTTGCTGTTTAAATCGTTGGTTCCATGTTGTTCTCTTGATGATTGTACTTCGGCTTGCGATAAGCCGCTTATTGGGATGGGCAGATGTTCCATTCTGTGAATTTATAGCACAATTTACCATAGAAACAACTGGTTTAGGTATCATAAAAAATGCCCGGGGTACACCAGGCATTTTTTATAGATAATTAACAGCTTAAAAAATATTTAAAGCTACTATTATAAGTTAATTTATTTTTCTGCAATTGTTAACGTGTGAGTAGTTTTTTGCTTAATCATGCTATGTTCACCACTCATCTTCATAATGGTTTCCATCTGTGCTTTCCGGTTAGCTTGAATTTTATCGTGATGAAGTTTAGCCAGCGTAGGAGCAATTACCAATGATACAATGCTCATCAGTTTTATCAAAATATTCATAGAAGGACCTGAAGTATCTTTAAATGGATCACCTACTGTATCACCTGTAACAGATGCTTTATGCGGATCAGATTTTTTGTAGTACATCTCACCATTAATTTCTACACCTTTTTCGAAAGATTTTTTGGCGTTATCCCATGCACCACCTGCATTGTTCTGGAACATCCCCATCAACACACCACTAACAGTAGCACCGGCTAAAAATCCGCCCAAAACTTCTGGCCCAAAAATAAAACCAATAATGATGGGAGATAATAAAGCAATTGCACCGGGCAACATCATTTTCTTTAAAGAGGCTTCTGTAGAGATAGCCACACATTTATCATATTCAGGTTTGCCGGTACCTTCCATAATACCCGGAATGGTGCGGAACTGCCGGCGAACTTCTTCTACCATCGCCATGGCCGCTTCACCTACTGCACGGATGGCCAGGGAAGAAAATATAAACGGAATCATGCCACCCACAAACAAACCAGCCAACACATCAGCATGATAAATATCAATACCATCAATACCTGCAATACCAACGAATGCAGCAAACAAAGCCAACGCCGTTAATGCAGCAGAAGCAATGGCGAAACCTTTACCACTTGCAGCGGTTGTGTTACCCACCGCATCTAAAATATCTGTCTTCTCCCTAACATCAGCAGGCAACTCACTCATCTCTGCAATACCACCGGCATTATCAGCTATCGGACCAAAAGCATCAATGGCCAATTGCATAGCAGTAGTTGCCATCATACCTGCTGCGGCAATTGCCACACCATATAACCCTGCACAGGCGTAAGAACCATAAATACCTGCAGCCAACACTAAAATTGGCAACAAGGTACTTTCCATCCCTACTGCCAATCCACCAATAATATTGGTAGCATGGCCGGTAGCACTTTGGCGAATAATACTCATCACCGGGCGCTTGCCCATGGCTGTATAATATTCTGTAATAATACTCATCAATGTACCAACACCCAGGCCAACCATGATAGCGCCAAACACGCCTGTTTTGGTAAACTCGTGGTTACGCAAAGTCATAGTATCCGGCAATAAAAAATTCACTAAAAAGTAGCAACCAATAGCAGTTAATACCATTGAGCCCCAGTTACCCATGTTTAATGCATTTTGTACTTTTTGTGTACTTAAGCCTGCACTGTCGCTGATGCGTACAAAGAAAGTAGCAATGATAGAAAATATAATGCCCATGGCTGCAATCAGCATCGGTAATAATATAGGCGACAAACCACCAAAAGCATCTATCGCTGTTGTTTCTCTGCCCAATACCATGGTTGCTAAAACCGTTGCTACATAACTGCCAAATAAATCGGCGCCCATACCAGCTACGTCACCTACGTTATCACCCACATTATCCGCAATGGTAGCAGGGTTACGTGGATCATCTTCAGGGATACCTGCTTCTACTTTACCTACTAAATCCGCACCCACATCTGCCGCTTTGGTATAGATACCGCCACCAACTCTTGCAAACAAGGCAATAGATTCGGCACCCAAAGAAAAACCGGTTAATATTTCAATTGTACGCTCCATCTCTACACTATCAACTCCTGAATTAGGCGCAAAAACCATTTTTAAAATAATAAACAAGCCACCCAACCCAAGCACGGCCAAACCGGCAACACCCATACCCATTACACTGCCGCCTGTAAATGACACAGACAATGCTTTGCTTAAACTGGTTCGTGCCGCCTGTGCAGTACGCACATTGGCTTTGGTGGCTACTTTCATACCAATAAAACCTGCCAATGCACTAAAGAAAGCACCCAGCACAAATGCCAAAGCAATACTCCAGTGACTGTTCTCATTGCTGTAACCCATAATACCCAATAATAAGGCACCGATAATTACAAAGTACATCAGGATTTTGTACTCAGCCTGTAAAAAAGCCATTGCACCTTCAGCAATATAATTACTGATTTCCTTCATGCGTTCGTTGCCTGCATCTTGCTTGGATACCCAGGCAAACTTGATAAATGTGTACAGAAGGCCTACAATGCCTAATGCCGGAACTACGTAAAATAGTTTGTCCATATAAAGTGTATTGTTAATTTTTAGGTGGGCAAAAATAGGTGAATTGATGCAAAATCAGGCAGAATGCCCTGGTTAATTGCAGGTTGAACCAATGATAACTTGTTCCATTAAAGAAGTTTGGAAAAAATTTTGAAAAATACCTACTTTAATAAGGCGTTCTTAGCGCTGAAGACCTTACAGTTTTCGTTGAAAAAAAATACATGTTGCTAAAATCAGAAAAAGGTAACTAGTCTACTGTTTTGGGGAAATAGCCTGCCAGCTTATCTTTTAGCGCATCCGGCATTTCACAGCGTTTCATTCCCTTGGTTTGCATAAAATATAGGGTTACATCACCGGTATTTAATAGTTCATCCTGTTGGTTGTATATTTCGTGATGAAAAATAATTTTGTGGTGAACCGGCAATTCTTTCAAAATTGTTTTTACAGTAATCAGGTCTTCGTATTTGGCAGGGCGTAAAAACCGGCTGTGAATATCCACTACCGGCATAATAATGCCCATGGCTTCAATGTCTTTGTACGAATAATTAATCTGCCGCAAAGCCTCTGCTCTTCCAATTTCATAAAACTGTGCATAGTGGCCATGATACACCACACCCATTTGATCGGTAAGTGCGTAATGAATTCTAATCTGTGTTTCTGTTGTGAACATTTTTTATTTTATTAAATAATGCAGGTTAAGTGTTTGTGCAGATATTCGAATTTAGAATATTTTTTGGGGCGCTCAGCCAATGAGCTTAAACCGGCAATTAAACCGGCTATCCGCTGCAAGTCCTCGCCACAAAATCTGGGCTGCAGCCCCGCCAACTCTCCGCTTTTTGAGGTAGTTTGCGGGGGCTCCTTCAGCTGTGGGCTTTACGCTGCTATCCGGCAGCCCTTCGGCTTAATTATCTTTATTCGGCTTTTATTATGCGATCACAAATAGCTAAAATTATTGAAATCCCATTTTTAAACTATTTCACAAGTCATCATTCACAAATAGACTCTTAATTATTTACAATATGCTATTGACAATTCACCATTCACAAATCACAAATCGAACCGAATTTAATTCCCATAATAACACGGCTATTTCCCCATCATGCCATCCAGACTGGCTTTGCCTGGCCCTACCAATAGCAAGGTAATATAAGCACCCAAATACAAAGCCGGTATTTCTCCAACTCCAAAAACTTCAAAATGATGCACTTTCCACAAAGCCACTCCCATGGTAATAATTAATGGTATAGTGGCAAGCCGGGTAAATAGGCCCAATATTAAAAATACTGAACAGAAAAATTCAGCAAAAATCACAAGTGATAAAGAAACCGTATTGCCCAATCCTAAAAAATCCATGAATTTGGGTTGCATATCCGCAAAGTGAATGAGTTTGTTATAACCATGATTAAGCATTAAAGCACCAACTGTAATCCTCAAAATAAAAAGGGCCGTACTAAATGCACCTGCAGAATATTTTGTTGACAATAATTTTTTCATTGATAATGATTTTTGATTTTAAAGAATGAATGTTATTATTAAAAAACAAGCTGGTTACTTTACCTTTTTATTAACAGCGCTGCGAATGTACATTCGTTTCGTTTATGAATGGTTTGTTAATTAGGTCATCATCTAAATTGCTAAACCCACTAAACATAAATAAGAAAGAGCCTTTAACACGACTTAATTGCTAAACTAATAAAACAGTAGTTATCCACTTATTCACAAATGGTTTGGAATGGTGTTTGCACTGCAAGCAATATAGCTAATTTTACAATCTGCAAAAATGAATGATACAATAATTATGATCAATAAATATTTGAGTGGTGTTATCCTCTTTCTCTTTTTAACTGGTGCAGTTTTTTCCCAACAAACACATGTATTTATAGATGCTGAAAAAGATTTTAAAGAAGCTAAACAGCTTTTTATACAACAGCAGTATGCGTTGGCCTATCCATTGCTTCAGGCTGTTAAGCAGCAGCAGCAAGACAATCAAAAAACCAACGCCACTTATTTATATGATGACGTTAATTATTATTATACCGTTTGCCGTCTTAAACTCTTATTGCCGGTTGCTGCGGAAGAGGCAAGTCAATACATCGACTGGATAAACAATTCCCCACGTTCACAACTGATGAGCTATCATCTTGGAAAGTATTATTTTCAAAAAGATGAATTTCAAAAAGCAATTTCCAATTATGAAAATGCAGGGCTTGATAACTTAAGCAATGAAGAAATTGCAGATGCAAAATTCGAGATGGGCTATTGCTATTTTAACCTCAAACAGTTTAATAAAGCAAGGCCACTATTTAACGAAATTCATCAGTTGCCGGAAAGTAAGTATTTTATTCCTGCTAATTATTATCATGGGTTTATCAGTTTCTACGATCATAAATATGAAGATGCATTAAAATCTTTTAAGCTGGTAGAAAGCAAGGATGATTACAAAGGCGTAGTGCCCTATTATATTGCCGAAATATTTTATTTTCAAAATAAAAAAGATGAGGCATTGCGTTATGGAGAAAGCGTACTCAGCAGGGGAGGATTGTACTACGAGAAGGAAATGAAACAGTTGCTGGGCCAGATTTATTTTGAAAGAAAGAATTTTAAAAAAGCATTGCCCCTGCTGGAATACTATGTTAAAAACAGCTCCAAAGTAAGCAAGGAAGATTTGTACGAGTTAAGTTATTGCTATTACGAAGCCAACCAAATTAACAAAGCCATTGAAGGCTTAAAACAATTGAGCAACGAGAAAGATTCATTGGGGCAAAACTCAATGTACCTGCTGGCAGATTGTTATTTAAGAATCAACGAAAAATCAAATGCCCGAAGTGCTTTTCAGTTTTGTGCAGTTAACAGCAGCAATCAACAACAGCAGGAAATCTCCCGGTTTAATTATGCCAAGTTATCTTACGAACTGGGTTACCAGGATATTGCGCTGAATGAAATGCAGCAATTTATTATCAGCTACCCGGCATCTTCCTATACAACAGAGGCCAAAGAAATTCTGGTAAGTATGCTGGCCAACACCAACAATTTTAGTGATGCATTGGTGCTCTACGAATCGTTTGCAAAGCCTACGGTTACCATGCAAAAGCTTTATCCAAGAATATTATATGGCAGGGCAGTAGAATATATGAACGACCAGCAGATTTTGAAGGCGGATGAATTATTTACAAAAATCATCCAGTTACCATCCTCTTCAGTTACAGCATACGCCAATTTTTGGAAAGGGGAAATTGCGTTTAGAACAGCCCGGTATGATGAGGCGGTTAAGTTTTTATCAACCTACCTGCAAAGTGGCGCCGGTACACAAGGCGAGGCTAATCCTTTAACTGCAAAGTACAACCTGGGTTATAGCTGGTTACGGAAAGAAAATTACAAACAGGCATTAACAAATTTTGAATCGATTGCTAAAGTAAATACCACAGCAACCACACTGGAACAGGATGCCTACGTACGCAGCGCTGACTGCTATTTTATGAACAAGGATTTTGCAAAAGCAAATGCCATGTACGATAATGTTCTCAACAATGCATTGCTGCAAAGTGATTATGCGTTATTTCAAAAGGCAATGATTGCAGGCGTTAAAAGTGGTGCAAATAAAATATCCACCTTAAACAATCTTATCCGGCAATATCCCAAAAGCAGTTTAGTGCCTGATGCCAATATGGAAATTGCCAATACCTATATGGCAGAAGAAAAATTTACAGAGGCCATTTCCTATCTTAAAAATATATTGAACCTCAGCAATGCTGGTGGAAGCAAGCCTGCAGCCTATTTAAAGCTCGGCCTTAATTATTATAATCTCAATAAAAATGCTGATGCGCTCACTAACTACCAGCTATTGATTCAGCAATATCCTCAATCTGCCGAGGCGGATGAAGCATTGGATAATATCAAAAATATTTATGTGGAAGATGGCAGGCCAAATGAATATGTTGAGTTAATGCGCAAGAACGGGAAGAATATTTCTGTGAGCGAAGCAGATTCGCTTACGTACACTGCAGCTGAAATAAAATATAATAACAATGATTGTGCTGCCGCAATTGCAGGGTTCAATAATTATCTTTCGCAATATCCTTCCGGCGCCTTTGCATTGGAAGCAAATTTTTTCCGTGGCGAGTGTTATACAAAATCAAAAGACTGGACCAATGCACTCAACAGTTATGGTTATATAAGTGATAAAGGACTCAGCAAATATTTTGAAAAAGCTACATTGGCTGCCGCAAGAATTGCTTATTTTGAAATGAAAGATTATGCCAACGCCAAAAAATATTTTACTGCTTTAATGGCCGGAGCAATCAACCAGGAAAATCAGCTGGAAGCCTTGAGGGGACTGGTCCGCAGCTTTTATCAATTGAAAGATTATGAGCAGGCCAATGAGGTGGCCAGAGAGTTACTGGCAAAAAAAGGAATCAGTACAGATGATAAATCGGTAGGCTATCTTGTACTGGGCAAATCATTGCAGGTAAAAAATGATTTTACCGGAGCTATCGCTGCATTCAAGTCTTGCGCAGGCATTAATAAATCTGCATGGGGTGCTGAGGCTAGGTATGAAATAGCGAGCTGTCAATTTAGCTTGAATAATTTTGCTGCGGCTGAAAAAGCAGCTCAGATAGTAATCAGGGAAACCAGCAGTTATGATTATTGGGTTACCAAATCGTACATTTTATTGGGCGATGTTTTTTTACAGCAAAAAGATTATTTCAATGCAAAAGCTACTTACGAAAGTGTGGCGATTAACGCTGCCATTGCAGAGTTAAAGACCATTGCACAGGAAAAATTAGCCAAAGCAAAGGAAGAAGAAAAACTTAGTTCTAAAATTTAACCACATTGTAAAGAGGCCAACATTATTAAAGCATATTATGAAGCATTCAATAAAATATTCCTTTTCTTTTCTTATTTGTTGTTGTATTGTGGTTGGGGCTGTAGCACAAAAAGACAACACAAAAAAGCAAACGGTAGATATCACTTCCAGCTATAAACCGGTTTTGAGAAATGCAGTGAAAATAAATTTTTCTGCCACCAATCTTACAGGAGATACTTCAAAGGTTTTAATGCCTTATAATATACCATCGCAAAACCTGTTTTATACTTACCAGCCGGGTTCTTTAAAGCCATTGGCACTAACGCAGGATACTTCACTTGATCTTGGTATCAGAAATTTTCTTAAGGCCGGTTTTGGGAATTATTCCACACCTTACATCAACGCAGGGTTTAGTTTTGGAGATGGAAAAAATGCATTGGTAAATGTGTATGCTAATTATATCTCTTCCAAAGGGTCTATTAAAAATCAGGATTATGCAGGTATGAATATAAAGGCAGCCGGCAGTTATTTTACATCTGCCAACGAAATATCCGGCAGCCTCGGTTTTGGTCAGCAGGATTTTTATTTGTACGGCTACGATCACCAGTTAAATATTTTTAACAAGGCAGATGTATTGCAACGTTTTCAGCAAATCAATTTATCTGCTGCTATAAAAAATAAACTAGAAACTGAAACAGGCATTAATTACAAACCCTCTATTGCTGTAAATATTTTCAACAGTTTTAGCCGGCTTGCTGAAAACAGTTTACTGTTAGCTGTGCCCTTATCAAAAACATTCGATGAAACGTTTTCTGTTAAGTTGGCAGTATCTGCAAACATTACTTCTTATTCTTCTAAAAATTTGGACAGCAATGTAAAGTTCAATAACAATGTGTACCAATTGGCTCCGGAACTGGTATATGCAAAACCTGCCTTCAATATTCATGCAGGCGTATCACCCACCTGGGATAATGGCAAGTTGAATGTACTGCCAAATATATATGGGGAGTTTAAAATAACGGACAAAACCTTTTTAATACAGGCTGGCTTGGTAGGTACTATTACAAAGAATACCTACCAGCATTTAGCTACAGTTAATCCATGGTTGCAAACCGTTTCCCAACAGCTAAATACAAAGGAGACAGAATTTTATGGCGGTCTGAAAGCTAGTGTGGGAAAGCATTTTAGCTTTAGTGCCAAAGCCTCCTGGATCACTTTTCACAACATGCCTTTCTTTATCAACGACACGGCGTTGGGTAATACTTTTGTTATAAGCAACGATAGGCGGGTAAATGATTTCAGGCTGCATGGCGATATGAGTTTTATTAATCAGGATAAATTTACTGTTACCGGCGGACTTACTTTTAACGGCTACAATGGCATGAAGAATAATGAGCGGGCATGGGGTACAATACCGGTTGAAATTAATGGTTCGCTGCGTTGGTGGGCATTTAAACAGGTAATGTTGAAAAGCGATTTCTGGGCATTTAGCAGCAGCCCTTACTTGATAAATAATAACAGTAAAAATACCTTGCCTGGCGGCGCCGATTTGAGTATTGGTGCAGAATTAGCCATCACAAAAAAAATAAGTGTTTGGCTGGATGTAAACAATCTTTTTAACAATAAATACCAACGCTGGAAAAATTATCCGGCGTATGGATTGAATGTATTGGGTGGGGCAATTATCAGGTTTTAAAGTGCAGCCTTAATTATTGAATATTACTGCACTAGTAAAATTCTTCCATGATGCTTAAAGCCTACTGGTTAAGGGTTATAGCTCATCTGCTTTGGAGACGGATTGGGGTGAGGTCATCTGGTTACAGTAAATTTTTCACGTATTTACTGTAACAATAATGAAATTTTTTCTTGTAAATACAGGTTTGAGGTAGATATTTGTAACAGTTTTCATCAAATCAAATCAATTTCACAACATGTATGATTTAATAGCACCCGCTTTTTTTCAGAAAAAATTCTGCAGGTTGCCTGGCATTGGACAGCTAACACTCACAACCACGCCAGCTGAAATTGATTTCACTAATAAACAAATTGTAGCACCAGTTCAAAGTATTGTTTTTGTGCCGATATCCGGTAATGAAAATAGCTACAATGAATTTTCTGCTATCAGCGAATTGATGAAAAAAAAATTAGATGAAGAAGGCTCCATCAACCTGGCTGGTATTGGAAGGTTTTATAAAGAAGCTAATGGAACTATCCGTTTTGAGCCGGTAGCGCTCAACCCTATTTTTATTCAGCCTGTGAGCGCCTTACGCACCATCCGACAGGATGCTGAACACAATATGTTGGTAGGCGACAGGAAAACCACCAATGTGGAAATGACTGAATTTTTAAATGAAGAGGCCCCAATTCCCCCCGACCGTTACCGTTGGTGGGTATGGGCTATTGTATTAGGCTTGATTGGTATTGGTTTATTGGCGGTTTATTTTAATCAAAATGGCTGGAATTTACTAGGTAATTGTAATCTGGTTATTTAGGTATTTGCTGCTTGTTTACTTTTTATTTATCGTTTGTTATTTAGTTGTTTATCTAAACCCTAAACCCTCTAAACATCTAAACGAACTTAACATCTAAACCTTCCACTAACAACGCTTTCATCAGTTCAATTTCAACTCAAATAACTTTGGCCAGCGCTTGCCGGTTATGTACATTTTTTGATTGCTACTGTCGTAGGCAATTCCATTTAGTACATTGTCCAATTCTTTTATAGGGTAACTGGCGTAGAAGGAACTTAAGATAGAAGCAGTTTCCAGTTTGCCAATTACATGCCCATTGGATGGATCTATTTGTAAAATATTGGTAGTTCCCCAAACGTTGGCATAAATGCTGCCGTTGATATATTCCAGCTCGTTGATATATTCAACAGGCCCCAGGTTATCAGCTACCTGTACAATTCTTTTAATTTTAAAATCAGCCGGATTTACAAAATATAAATTACCCGAAGGCTTCCCATCACTGATGATTAGCTCAGTACCGTTATTAGTCATGCCCCAACCTTCCGATTGCCAGGTAAAAGTTTTAACAGGTTTGCTGAGATCGGTTAGGTTGTACACATAAACAATATGGTTCTGATAAGTAAGCTGGTACAATTTATCACCGATGATATTAATGCCTTCGCCAAAAATGGTACTATCCTTTATCGGGTACTTTTTTTCCACTTTGCCGGTTTTAATATCGCTGATCTGGATAAAAGATTGTTTTTTCTCGCCAGTACCTTCATACAATTTGCCATTATGTACAAAAAGCCCTTCGGTAAATGCGCTGGTATCATGCGGATAAGCTGCCATTACACTGGCCTGTAATACTTTTGGCATAGCAAGCCCATTACCAGTGGGTAAAGTTTCATCTTGTTTTGTTGCAGAATCATTGTTGTTGCAGGAAAATAAATAAACAAGACTAACTAGTACAAAAATTTTTTTCATCAGAATTTCATTGCTTTTGGATGGCAAATGTAACGAAGAGATATATGCTGCAATGGCTTAATTGTATAAATAATTGCAAATAGTTTGGCAGGCTTCAAAAATTTCAGTTACTTACATCCACTCTGAAACCTTGTTACCCGGCGATTATTATTTTTATCTCTTTCTCGTAGCAGGTTGTTTCTCGCAAATTTTTTATCCTCTTTTCCAGTATCCTTTTTTAGACTACCTAAATCCTTCTATAGCATTTTGCTGTAGGTTCCTCTGTAAAATCATTCCGGTCTTTTTTCCGGAAACAATACCATTATAGGTTTTTTTCCATTATACGGAAAGTCATTTAATCCCATATTCGTTAAAAGCCATGCCAGTTGGGCGTTTGCTCTTTTGGCATCAATCGTGGATACTATTAATTGTTCCCAAAACTGGGGCCTTTAATTCAACTAATATGAAAGCACTAACGGTAATTATCCTTTTCATTTTGTTTGCTGGTGTTGCACAAGCACAGCGCATTTGCGGTTCTGAAGCCTACAAACGCCAATTGCTGCAAACAAATCCATCTTTACAAAATTCATTTGATGCGATTGAACTTCAAATAGCAAAAGCTACCAAAAAGTCTGCTGCAAGAGATACTTCTTTAAATGAAGTGATCAATATTCCGGTTGTGATTCATGTTATTTATAAAGCCGCTGCACAAAATATTACTGATGCTCAAATAAACTCTCAGCTAACAGCTTTAAACAATGACTTTGCTAATCTAAATGCAGACAAGGCAAAAAGACCAGGTGTTTTCAGTGGTCTTGCAGCAGATGTAAAGATTAAATTTTGCC
>JAYTTM010000792.1:0-4586 GCA_043745055.1 Chitinophagaceae bacterium
TCCAATGTCTCTTGTAGCTTCTGATGATTGGTGAGGTCAAAATGGGCACCCATCAGGTTGTGCATTCCTTTTATATAATGAGCAGTTTCTATTGCAATCATTTGCGGCTGGTCATCAAAAAGGTCTACCCATTTTTGAGTATAGCGGTAATACTGTAAAAAGTCCTGGCGTATAAATGCGTTCCAGCAATAGCTTTGGTATAAAAATAGTTTTTCGTAAAATCCTTTACAATCTGCAATTTTAAAAGTAAGCTTGCTATTAAAAAAATCCTGCACCATGGTTGCTTCCTTTTCATTTCTGCAATGCCCGTTTTTAATAAACCAGCTATACAACTGCAATGAAAGATTAGACAATTGAGACACCAGTACCAACCGCTCATTTACTGCATCTGCTTCTTTGCTCAGCTGCTCTGCCCTGTCCTGAATACTTCGGGTTATATGTAAAGCCTCAATGTTTTTTTCAAAAAAAAGTACTTGTTGCAAATATGTAAGCTGGTTACGTTTTTTTGCCTGTTCTTTTATTTTATCCAATACTTTTAGACTTTGCAGGTACAAACCTTTGTTATACAGTATTCTTGCATAATCCATTTGTTCGTGCAGGTGAATATCGATGTTATTTTCATCATCAATTAACCGCAGGCTGGTCAATATCTGTTTGTATAAATGAGCTTTCAGGTTACTCAGCTGTTGTTTTTTTATGCCTGTATTTTTTTTCAGTAATGTGGCTTCATCATAGAAGTCCATTTTATCAAGTGCATCAAAAAGTTGTACTCCTTTCAGCTCTTCTGAGGAAGAATTACGGTTAGCATACAGTTTAAAATTTCGCTTTTCGCTTTTTTCCAGCGTTTTTATCAGTTGAAACAAGGTATCTGTACTGCGGTTGGGCATCGTAATTTAATTGCATTAAAAACCTTTGCAGGCATGGGTTTTAGCGGTTTAAAAGCTGTTTATAGGGCGTAAAAAACCTTCTATTTTGTTCATAAATATCCGTATTATCCATTTATATTCGTCTGTAAGGTTAATCTTTATTTGATAAACGATCGCTTCATTGCAAAAATAATTAACCCTATTTACAAAAACATACTTTATATGTCAGCAAACAAAGTACATATTTTCGATACCACCCTTAGGGATGGTGAACAGGTACCGGGTTGTAAACTTAACACCGAAGAAAAAATAGAACTGGCGTTAAAACTGGAGGAACTAGGTGTTGATATCATCGAAGCCGGGTTCCCCATTTCATCTCCCGGCGACTTTGCATCTGTTAATGAAATTTCAAAAATTATTACAACTGCCAGTGTTTGCGGATTAACAAGGGCAGTTCAAAAAGACATTGAAGTAGCTGCCGAAGCTTTGAAATATGCCAGGCATCCACGGATTCATACTGGTATTGGTACATCAGATTTACACATACAATCAAAATTTAATTCTACTCAGGATGAAATTTTAAAAAGGGCAGTACAAGCGGTAAAGTGGGCCAAAAATTTTGTTGATGATGTGGAATTTTATGCAGAAGATGCTGGGCGTACCGATAATAAATATCTGGCAAGGGTAACCGAAGCAGTTATAAGGGCAGGTGCTACTGTTGTAAATATCCCGGATACTACCGGTTACTGTTTACCTCACCAGTATGGTGAAAAAATTGCCTATCTTATTAATAATGTACCCAATATTGATAAAGCTATTTTATCCTGTCATTGCCACAATGATTTAGGGTTGGCTACAGCTAATTCCATTGCTGGTGTTATGGCAGGTGCAAGGCAAATTGAGTGTACCATCAATGGTTTGGGAGAACGTGCGGGAAATACTTCTTTAGAAGAAGTGGTGATGATTATCAAGCAACATAAAAGCCTTGGTTTTTATACCAATATCAATAGTAAACAACTTAATCCTTTAAGCCAGCTGGTTTCCGATACTATGCGTATGCCGGTGCAACCAAACAAGGCAATTGTAGGTAGTAACGCTTTTTCTCACTCGTCTGGCATTCACCAGGATGGTTTTTTAAAAAATGCATTAACGTATGAAAGTATCAACCCCGATGAGGTGGGTGCAGGTGGAAGTAAAATAGTGCTGACAGCACGAAGTGGTCGCAGTGCTTTGGCGCACAGGTTTCATAAATTGGGATTTGAGTTTGTTAGAAACGATATTGATGTATTGTACAGCAGGTTTTTACAGGTTGCTGATAATAAAAAAGAAGTGAAGGATGAGGATTTGAAAGTATTAGCCCAAAATTATTTACAGATTGTATCTGCTTAAATTTAAGTTTTATATTCTTCAAATAAAAGGGTCTATAAAATTTGTATTACCCAAAAACAGCCTACAAGTTTTATCTCAGAAAATAAATGGATAACATAAACGAAATAGCAACACAGGAAAATTTAACTGGCAATCAGTCTTTTACTATTGCTGTAATACCTGGTGATGGTATTGGCCCCGAAGTTACCCAGCAGGCCGTTAATGTATTGGATGCCATCGCACAAAAATTTGGTCATCATTTTGATTATACTTATTGCCTGATGGGTGCAGCTGCAATTGATAAAACAGGTACACCACTTCCGGAGGAGACCATTTCCGGTTGCTCCAAAAGTGATGCTATTTTATTTGGTGCCGTTGGCCATCCAAAATACGACAATAATCCATCAGCTAAAGTTAGGCCGGAGCAAGGTTTACTGCAGTTAAGGAAAAGATTGGATTTGTTTGCCAATATAAGGCCGGTTGCAGCTTACACCTCTTTGCATCATCTGTCTCCTTTAAAAGCAAAAAATTTAATTGGAGTAGATTTTATTATTTTCAGAGAACTAACTGGCGGTATTTATTTCGGCGAAAAGAAAACGGATGCTGCACAAACGTGGGCATCTGACGAATGCATTTATACAAAAACAGAAGTTGAACGCATTGCACATTTAGCATTTAAGGCCGCACAAAAACGTAGAAAAAAACTCACCCTGGTTGATAAGGCCAATGTAATGGAAACCTCCAGGCTATGGAGAAAAGTAGTGAAAGATATGGCATCCCAATATCCGGATGTGGAATTAAATTTTTTGTATGTAGATAATGCAGCCAGGCAGATTATCTTAAATCCAAAGCAATTTGATATTATACTGACCGAAAATTTATTCGGAGATATAATAAGTGATGTAGCAAGTATAATAAGTGGTTCATTGGGCTTGCTGCCGTCTGCATCTATCGGCCAATCCAATGCGTTTTTTGAGCCCATTCACGGCAGTTTTCCTGCAGCTGCAGGAAAAGATATTGCTAATCCGCTGGGTTCTATATTATCTGTTGCCATGATGCTGGATCATTTGAAATTAAATAAAGAAGCTAAGCTGGTAAGGGATGCTGTGGACTGGACCATTCAAAATTTATTTGTTACAAAAGATATTGATCCGGTAAATTTTTATTTTACTTCTACAGTAGGGGAGTTAATTACAGAATACATACATGGAAGAGTAACCGGCGTATTTAACCAGGAAAATGTAGAGTTGAGGAAGTCGACGATAATATAAGCCCCCATCTATTAAAGGGGAGTAACACAGCATGCTTATTAAAATTGAACTTTTGAATATTTATTATACACTTTAAATAACTCCCCTTTAGGGGACGGGGGCATATGGCAAACTATTACAACGAAAACACCATTCTCTACTTAAACGGAGTATATGTAAAAGCCTCAGAAGCTAAGATGGACTTTTACAGCCAGAGTTTGCATTATGGGTATAGTGTATTTGAAGGCATCCGCAGTTATAAAACTATGGAGGGTGAAACCAAAATCTTTAAGGCCAAAGAACATTTTGTGCGCTTGCAAAATTCTGCTGCTGCATTAAACATGCCCTTTACATGGACAACAACTGAATTGATTGAAGCAACGTATGAAACATTGGCAAAAAATAATTTGCAGGATGCTTATATCAGGCCGGTTGTATATGCACCAGCCAATATGAGTTTTGAAAAAAATGAACAATCATTTATTGTAATTGAAGTGTGGGAGATGCAACCATTTTTGGGAGAAAAATTATTAAGGGTAATGACATCTTCTTTTCAACGTCCCAATCCCAAAGGTTTTAAGATACATGCTAAAGCAGCCGGTCATTATGTAAACTCTATTCTAGCAAGCCAGGAAGCAAAATCAAATGGATTTGATGAAGCCCTATTGCTGGATATGAACGATAATGTAGCGGAAGGCCCTGGCGCAAATGTGTTTTTTGAAAAAGATGGAAAATTATTTACCCCTGCACTCGGCAATATTTTACCAGGCATTACCCGAGCAACTGTATTTGAAATATGCCATGAATTAAATATTGAGGTTGAGGAGAAATTTTTTACAATCGCTGAAATGAAACTAGCAGATGCTGCATTTTTTTGTGGTACAGCAGCAGAAGTTATTGGGTTTTCAAGTTTGGATGAGGTACAATTTTTGCTGAATTGGAATGATTCAGTTTCAAGAAAAATTCAGTTGGCCTACAAAGATTTGACTAGCGAAAAAATTACCAACCAACACGAACTATTAGTGTAATACAATCAGCCCTGAAAGGGCGTAATATCAAAGGGATGGGTGACACCCGTCCGAAAATAATGTGGAAAAAGATG
>JAYTTM010000793.1:0-4579 GCA_043745055.1 Chitinophagaceae bacterium
CTTTAAAGGGAAAGATGTCTGTCACCTGCATTTTCTTATGGACAAGTTTCATTTTTTCAGCAATTGGCAAACTTATTAAAACATTCCAATCTGGTTTTATTGCCTGCATCAAATCTGTCGGCGATGAGTTATACAAAAATGATGCAGTTATGATTTTCTCAGTGACTGAATATTTATCTAACACCGCCGAAAGTCTAAAATAAATAAAACAAAGTTCACTGATCTGCTTCCTGTCTTTTGAGCCAATTTTTTTATTTGCAGCGAAGAATGATTTAATAAAGATGGAAAAAGGGAAATCACCCTTATATGATTCGATTATTTTTTCTGAATTATTAATGTAGGAATGAAATCTGCTCATTTGGCTGAAAAAATAAACGGCTGGATACTATGCCAGCCGTACGTGTATTAATTGTTTAGTAGTTAAGCCATGTTAAAGTCATTCTATTGCCTATGTTTAGAGAGTTTAGAAGTTTAGTTTAAAACCCAATTTACAAACCATCAATGTAGCATGGTTTGTAAACTAAACTTCCAGCAGAGCTTTTACAGGATCTTTACCAAATAAAAGTAAAGCAGGGTTTTCTAATAATTCTTTTACCCGCACTAAAAAACTAACAGATTCCCTTCCATCAATTACCCTATGGTCGTAACTTAATGCCAGATACATCATCGGTTTAACAACAACCTGCCCATTAATGGCCATTGGCCGCTCCTGTATTTTGTGCATGCCCAATATGGCACTTTGTGGAATATTGATAATAGGCGTACTCATCAGGGAACCAAACACACCGCCGTTGGTAATGGTAAAAGTGCCACCACTCATTTCCTCAATGGTTAATTTATTTTCTTTTGCTTTTGTGGCAAGCTCAACTACTTTCTTTTCTATTTCAGCCATACTCAGGCTTTCCGCATTTCTTATAACCGGTACCACCAAACCTTTTGGAGCCGATACTGCAATGGATATATCGCAGAAATCATGGTAAACAACCTGTTCACCATCAATCAAAGCATTAACTGCCGGCCATTCCTGCAATGCAAAACAACATGCTTTTGTAAAGAAACTCATAAAGCCAAGGTTTACCCCATGCAACTCTTTGAATTTATCCTTATTTTTTAACCTGATATCCATGATGGCATTCATATCTACTTCATTAAAAGTAGTAAGCATTGCCGTAGTATTTTTTGCTTCAACCAGGCGCCTGCTAATCGTTTTTCGCAATGCACTCATTTTTTCCGAACGTTCATTCCTTCCAAAGGATACAACGCCAGGTTTTCTTCCGGGATTATTAAGGGCATCAATTACATCTTGTTTAAAAATTTTACCATTACTACCTGTTGGGATTACTGTTTTTGGATCCAGTTTTTTATCTGCTATAATAGCTGCAGCTACAGGCGTAGCTTTTACGGTTGGTTCCTCAACTGCTTCTTTTACAGTTGGTGGAGCCTGCTCCTGTGGTTTTAATATTTCTTTAGTGTTAACTGTTGAGGATGCAGGTTGCTCTGCACTTGTATCTATACTACAGGCAATATCCCCTATTTTTAAAGTATCCCCTTCGGCAGCAATTATTTTAAGCAAGCCTGCCTGTTCGGCATTTATTTCAAACGTTGCTTTTTCGCTTTCCAATTCTGCAATTACCTCATCCCTGTCTACCCATTCGCCATCTTTTTTTATCCATTTTACCAGCGTTACCTCTGTTATACTTTCTCCAACTGAGGGTACTTTAATTTCTGCAACCATAAATTATGTTTAAGAAGAACGAATTTCGGTGAATTTGCAGAATGAAAACAGATTTTATTTTCAAAAAAATAAAAAATACCCTATTCAGGGTATTGGTTATTCAAATCCTTTTCTTTATTTTTATTAAAATTTTCCAATATCCCGCCATTTAATAAATCACAGTATCCGAATACTAAATTTGTTTTTGTACAATTGAAATACTAATTATTTTTGAATTCTATTTTATAATCTCTAAAAATCGCTTCATGAGGTCTAAAAAACTACAACTAATGCTGATTGGCATAACAGCGGGTGCTTTCTGTAACATTGCATCGGCGCAATTATTCATTGACCAAGCTACTTTTACCATTCAATCTGGCGCAACAGTGACTGTACAGGGTGATGTTACCAGTAATACAGATATTCTGGGAACTGGAAAGGTAATATTGAAGGGTACTGCCAACCAAAATGTAAATATGGGTGGTTTTACAATTCCCAATGTGGAAGTTGATAATGCCTCAAATGTTACGCTTACAGGCAATGCGAAAGTGGGTTCAAGTTTACTTTTTACTAATGGTAAAATTTTGCTTGGTTCAAATAACCTTACGCTATCTGATATTGCAACTACTTCTGGCGGGGGCACAAGTAAATTTGTAGAAACAAATGGAACTGGACAAGTAATTAAATTATTAACAGCTAATGTTACAGGAGTTGAGTTACCTGTTGGGGCCGGAACCAGCTATCGCCCTGCCTTTATTACCTCAAGTGGAACCTATTCAGCAGCAAATGTTGGAGTGAGGTTGTTGCCAGTTGTTGAACCCAATGCTCCCCCAAAAATCTCTGATTACCTTGCTGTTTATTGGCCAATTACAAAAACAGGCGTAACAGGTACGGTAACTGTTGCAGGACAATATGTTGACGCTGCTGACATAACTGGAAGCGAGGCAAATTTGAGAGGATATTTTTATAATGGAACAGACTGGAATTCTACTGGTGAAACCCACGACGTTGCTTTAAATAGAATTGCTGCTCCGATAGCTACTGCATCTGGTAATTTATATGGTATGGATAAATTTGTTTTAGCAAAAGCTAAGGTCTTTTTGCAGGGTGCATACAACAGTGTGTCTGGTGTAATGAGCGATGCCTTAAGAACACCAACCAACTTGATTCCTTTAACTGATCCTTACCGTTCTGCACCATACAATTTTACTCAAGTAGCAAATGCAGGTGCAGAAACGGTGCTTGCTTCTGTATTCGCTGATCAGGCAAGTACAAATGACAATATTGTAGACTGGGTTTTTGTTGAATTAAGAAATAGCCAGGTATCCCCAGGTAATACAGTGTTACAAACAAGAAGTGCTTTACTGAAAAGAGATGGTAGTATTGTGGATATTGATGGTAATAGCCCGGTTACTTTTAACAATACTATTAATGGGAGTTATACAGTTGCTATAAGACATCGAAATCACCTTGGTATAAGTGCAGATCCCTCTACAAATTTATTGGCATTGGGTGAGCAAAAATCAACTGTATCTTTATTGGATTTAACTACCGCAACAGATGCGCAAATTTTTGGTACTTCTGCAGCTTTTGCAGTAGTAAATGGAAAAAATTTGTTATGGTCTGGTAATGCAAATTTTAATTTAAACCTGAGATGGAATCCACCATCATCTGATAAGGATTTTATTTTGGCCAGCCCATTAATATTAAATGGTATTGCCAGTGCAGTTCCAAATAATGTGTATAATGTTGGTGATGTTAATATGGATAGAAGGGTTAGGTGGAATCCACCCTCCTCTGATAAAGATTATATACTGTCAACTTCATTGACTGGGCTTGCATCGACTGTGCGAACACAAGCATTACCAAACTAATAATACACTCGTTGTAATATAATTTTTAGAAAAATAAAAAAGGAAAAAATGAAAAAAGTACTATATATATTAATAGCGGGAATTTTTGCTTCAAATGCTATTATGGCACAAACTACTGTGCAGGCTTCCATCAAACCCTTGTCAGGTACGGATAGCAATGTTGTTGTTATTTCTTTAAACCCTACTGCAACTGTTACTACCAGGGTATCGGGCATTAGTTTAACACTTGGAATTCCTGTTTCACAGGCAGGTGCAGTTCAACCAGTTCTTACAATAATTAATACCGCAAACACAAGTGTTTCATATCCTGCTGCACAGTTTGTTGGGATTCAAACAATAGGCGGTGTTGACCATTATGTGTATGATTTTCAGGGAAGTGGAAGCGTTACCAGCCCAGCAGATGACCGCACTTATACGACAGGTACAGACAATGAAATTGTTAGAGTTAGGCTTGTTGGGGGGCCATTAAAAGCAGCCAATATTAAATTGTTAAGTTTCCCTGATTTTGGAACAAGTGGTAATTCACTTTTTGGTTTAAGTTTCAATGGAACGGATGTTGCCAATCCAACAGATCCGTTTTATTCTATACCTACAGTTTCTTTAGCGGCTAACAGCGCTTCTTCAGTGTCAACAGTGACAACAACTGGTTTGGTTCCACTTCCTGTTAAGTTTAAAGATTTTAATGTTATCAGAAATAAAGATAAAGCATTACTTATTTGGACGGTAGATGAAGAAAGCAGCAATACAGATAAATATGAAGTTTTGAGAAGTACAAATGGAGTTGACTTTACATCGATTGGAACTATGAAGGCTTATAATAATGGTAGGTCTTCTAACATTTATAATTTTACACAGGAAAATTTGTCCGCTATCAAAACTAAAGGTGTTATTTACTTTCGAATTAAACAAATAGATAAAGATGGTAAATTTGTTTACACTGATATTAAAAATTTACGGCTGAATACAAAGAGTATTTTAGTTAGTGTTTATC
>JAYTTM010000794.1:0-1241 GCA_043745055.1 Chitinophagaceae bacterium
CAAAATGCAAACTGTTTATTTCTGGTTTACCCGTTTTCATTTGAAGGCAAGCTAATTCAATATATAGGCAGAGTTCAACGTTCCGAAGTAGCTCCCACTATTTATGATTATCGTGATATTAAAATTGACTATCTGAATAAATTGTTTCTTAAACGAAACACTTATTACAGAAAGATTGAAAAACAAGCAACGCTATTTGATGAGCCAATAGAAAAAAATATCGATTCAAAAAATATTACCACGATTGAGAAAGAAATAAAAATTCCGATTGAGGAACTTGAATTTCGTTATGGCAGCGTTACTTTTAAACATCTGATTGAGGAAACAAAAGTAGAACTTGAATTTGAAATAGAAAACCTTGAGGTAAGACCTGAGTTCGAGGTTTTGAAACCTTATTTTGCAAAAGCACTTAAATCAAAGAATATAAAAGTTGACATCCATGCAGAGTTTGAAAACAGTAAACTGGTTTCTCAGTTAGCAACTTCTGCAGATATTGAAAAAATAAACCAGGAAGTAATTGAGGGAGTAAAATTCAAATTTATTACAAAGAATTTTTTCGGGCAGAAACAGATAACTGAAAAAAATCTTTTAACGGCAACTGAATTACAAAATGGCAAGCAAGAACTTTATTCAGATGGACAACAACTTTTGGACGACATCCTAATGAGCAAAGATTTTAAACATTCACAACAATTAAGGTTTTTAGCAACCCGACATGAAGGAATACATCTAAAAATCAGATTTGTGTTAAGCCCTTTTTCATTCGTATTTCTATTATCAGGCGAACAACAGTTCCATATTATTTTAGAAACACTTGACACGGAAGAAGCCACTTATTTGTGGCATACCGATAAAACTAAACAAGCCCTTATTAGTAAAGTAAAAGAAATTGACCAACAGCTAAACATAATTCGTAACAAAGGCAGACAAGTATTTTTAGAAACAAACCCTGAGAACTTTTCAAAAATATTACATGACTATTCAGACAAAAAGAAAGGGTTTATTATTTGGAAAGATTTATTAGAAGAGCAAATTGTATGACACACAAAGCCAATAATTGCACCATGACTTAAGGACAATAGGCGAAGACTCTAATAGCCAACGCACCAAGTCAGGCACATTTGCAAGGCACACAAAGCCGACACACAAAAGCCAACCTTGCAAAAGAGCCTACCTTGTGCCGACGCACAGGCAACACTCTGCGGTGCGACACAGACACACATTGTAGATGACCACGGAGA
>JAYTTM010000795.1:0-1241 GCA_043745055.1 Chitinophagaceae bacterium
TAGAAATAGGCACCCTTCAAAAAGAACTGGCACAGGAACGTCTGCGTAATAAGTTGCTTACAGCCATTATAGATGCCGCCGAAGGAGAGTTGAAAATTCCTATCAGAAAAAAGTATGGTACCAAGCCGTTGAAAAAGTAAGGCATAGCGAAAAGCTGAGATGCTTGTCATCGTTATGTACATTGCTTGGTTACACCAGACAAGCTTTTTATGGTCAGCAACAATATCATCATCAACAAGCGTATGAAGCAGAGTTGATTATTCAACAGGTGCACAAACACCGGTTGTTGCAGCCACGTTTAGGTACAAGGAAATTAGTGGTGCTGTTGCAGGTTTTTGTAAAAGAGCACAACATTAAATTAGGCAGGGATGCTTTGTTTGATTTATTACGGGAACATCAACTTTTGATTAGAAGAAGAAAAAGAACAGTACAAACAACGTTCTCCAAACATTGGTATCATAAGTATCCAAACTTAATAAAACAGTATGAGCCATTAGCTCCAAACCTTTTGTGGGTAAGCGATATAACATATATCATTCTGGAGGATGGCTTTGCTTATCTAAGTCTGATAACGGATGCTTACAGCAGAAAAATTGTAGGGTTCTATCTTGCAGAAACACTCGAAGCTATTGGTTGTATTGCTGCCTTGAAAATGGCAATAGCCGGTTGTATTGACTGTAGCCAGCTTGTTCACCACTCGGACAGGGGGATACAATACTGCAGCCTTAATTATGTTGATTTATTACAGATCAATCACATAAAAATAAGCATGACTGAAAATGGTGATCCCCTGGAAAATGCTATTGCTGAAAGAGTGAACGGAATATTAAAAGAAGAGTTGTTGCAACAGAAATATCCTGATTTTAAAGCTGCACAGTTGAGTGTTGCGAAGTCAGTAATTATTTACAACTCATTACGGCCACATAGCAGTTGTGATATGCTTACACCACAAAGGGCTCATTTGCAAACAGGCATATTAAAAAAACATTGGAAAAACTATTATAAAAAAAAGGAGGTAATTATGCCAGCATCTTAAAAGGTTTTTTAAAGGCATAAAAGGCTCTGATGTAATCCATAAAAAAACTCCGGTAAACCGGAGCTGAATTAAAAAAATTACTTCGTCGCCTGAAGATATATCCCTCGCAGGTTGCTCCTCAGCAGAGCCTGCTTCCGTTTTTATCTTCAAACCAAATGTAAAGCTGTTTTAGTACTAACAACAAAGTGTACATTTATAACAGGAT
>JAYTTM010000796.1:0-1240 GCA_043745055.1 Chitinophagaceae bacterium
TTTGCCATAGAGAATGATTTTCTTTGGTCTTTTGGCACTTTTAAAAAGAAATTCACTTTTGCAATGTTGATGGCAGTAAGCGAACAATTCCAATGAAACTCTAACTTATTGGTATTTCTTGCTTGGCAATGATTTAATCCAGTAAATTGCTTTCCATCACGGAAAAGGAACTCTTCTTGAAAACGGGCTTGGTAGTATTTTACTATCATCCAAGCTGGTAAATTGAGGTCGGTAGAAAAATAAAGTTTCACAGTTATCTTTCCATTTTCTGCAATCCACTGAGTATATGCTAATCGAATTTTTTGTTTCAAAAACTTGCAATAGACTATCACATCATAAATACGAACCTTTTCATCCTCAAAAACAAGATTAAATTTTGACAAGTCTGGGTTTTGGATATTTACCTTACCATCGTATTTTTGCGGTGCACCTCTACCTTCTCTTCGAGGTCCGTCATAGAGGTACATTAAGTAGGCATCATCTCTTAAACGGCTGATTATTTGAAGGTTAGTTTTGCTCAAAACAGGCAGAACAAAATCTTTTTTAGCGAAAAATGCATCTACGGCTAAGTATTGACTTAATTGTTCCAAATAGTTGGCAGACCAGCAAACAGCATTTACATAATGCTCCATGAGTGTAATATCTTTGTTTTTTAGTTCCTCTTTGTTGGGGCTTATAATAGTGTCCAGATGGAAAGCTGTATGATTATCAATATCAACAATTGAAAATGCTCCTGCTTCCAACCCTTTTTCCATGCGCTGCGAACACCCTGACCAAAATTTGCCAACATGGGCGGTGTGTTTACCACTTTTACGAATGTAGCTTGGATCAAAGGCATTTACAAAATGACCAGAACCATATTCTTTTACCAGCAAACTATTAAAATCTGCAAAATCAAAAAATTGCTCAAAGTGTAGTCTAAAACTGCTTTCTACATAGGTATTGCTATATCTTGCAAGTTGAAGAAAGTTAATACGGCTACGAATAGATAAAAATAAAATCAGGGTATGTGCTAAAAAATCTTTCCTTGATTTGTTTAATCCATTCATCTTTTTTAATATTGTCGTGATAGTTGCTCTTTGCTCTGTCATGGCGTGATAGTTTTGGTCTGGTAAACTAAACTAACACGCTTTTTTTGTACTACCAAATCTTAACGAACTATTGTTATTATAGTCCTGCACGCTTTAAATCTGCAAATGTTTCATCTGCGTCTCTCAATGCCACAGATTTAAGCCAATAA
>JAYTTM010000797.1:0-1240 GCA_043745055.1 Chitinophagaceae bacterium
GCGAAAGTGGCAAAGGAAAAATCACTGTGATACATGATGGTTTTGCGCAACTGCCTTTTCCAACCTGGAAAGGCGCTGGTGTGGCCATTCCCGTTTTTAGTTTGCGGACCGAAAATAGTTTTGGCACCGGTGAATTTACCGACATCAGGTTGCTGGTTGACTGGGCAAAAATCTGTGGACTAAAACTTATTCAATTATTACCCATCAATGATACAACTGCTACGCATAGCTGGTTAGATTCTTACCCTTATGCAGCTATTTCTGCGTTTGCTTTACACCCTATGTACTTGAATATAGAGAAGGTGGCAGCTGGTAAAAACAGCGCATTGCTAAATTCATTAAAGCCAAAGCAAAAGGAGCTGAATGCCTTGCCAACCGTAGATTACGACCAGGTAATGGAGTTTAAGTTTTCTGCAATAGCTGCATTGTACCAGCAACAAAAAAACACGTTTAAAGACGATATTAAATTCTTTGAATTCTTCGATATAAACCGCCATTGGCTGGTACCTTACGCAGCATTCTGCTACCTGCGTGACAAGTATAAAACATCCGATTACAACCAGTGGAAAACCCACCAGGTTTATGATGAAACCGCCATTGAAAAATTGGCTGCCAATACACAAAAACATTATGAACAAATTGCGATGCATTATTTTACACAGTACCACCTGCACCTGCAATTAAAAGAAGCCACTGCTTACGCACATAAAAACGGTATAGTTGTAAAAGGCGATTTGCCCATTGGTATATACCGCTACGGCTGCGATGCCTGGATGGCACCTCAACTTTATAACATGGATGCACAGGCAGGTGCACCTCCCGATGACTTTGCAGTAAAAGGACAAAACTGGGGCTTCCCTACCTACAATTGGAAAAAAATGCAGGAAGATGGTTTTGCGTGGTGGCGCCAGCGCTTTGAGCAGATGAGTGAATATTTCGATGCATTCCGTATCGATCATATTCTGGGATTTTTTAGGATATGGAGTATCCCAATTCATGCGGTAGAAGGTATCATGGGCCGGTTTGTGCCAGCCATCCCCATTCACATCAATGAATTATACCAGAACAATATTTTATTTCAATTTCATCGCTATTGCAAGCCATACATTACAGATGGTATTATCAACGAAAAATTTGGCGAGCAAACCAATTTTGTAAAAGATAATTTTCTAAGCTGGATTGATGGTGCCTGGGAAATAAAACAAGATTTTGATACACAGAAAAAAGTAGAAAAACATTT
>JAYTTM010000798.1:0-1240 GCA_043745055.1 Chitinophagaceae bacterium
AAGTTGTATTGAAGTAAACCAGTCCTTTTTGAATTTGCAACGGGTACCACCAATTTATGTGCTGGCAGTGTATTGTGAATGGTATCCATATCCACAAATTCTATTACACCTTTTCTGTCTTTTTCGCCAGGTACCTGTTGTTGCCGAACTACAGTAATAACAGATTTTTCTTTCAATGCAAATGTACCACTTATTTCCGGAGCAGTTGCCAAACCGGTAATCTCTACATCAGCATCTACAATGGCTTTTCCATACATGGAGTTATTGGTAGCTGCGGTATTATCCAATGCAGTAAAGTTGTTGGTTTTTACGGAGAGATTGGTATTAAAATCCATTCCCTGTATTTGTGTTAGCGTACCATCAATTATAATAGGTTGATTTAATGAATCTTTAATGGTAAACTGCTGTAACCTAATCTCTGGGTAGCTTACAACAATTTGTTGTTTATCTATCCTCAGCTGCGTACCATAACCAGTTAATCTTGCCACGGCATTGTTAAACTGAATATTGCCATTTAACTCAGGGCTGCTAACGGTACCAGTAATGGCTAATTTGCCGGTAATATTCCCATTGCTTTCCGTTAGGTAACCTTGAGAAAATGCCTGCACTGTTTGCAGCGTTATGGGGTTTAATGAAATGTTGCCATCAATTTTTTGCTGGTTGTAAGTTGCAGTAAGATTTACTTTGTTTTGGTAACCAGTTAATGAGCCATCAATTGCAACACCACTGTTATCAATTGTTTTAGCATTCAGTACAATATTACCAACTGGAATTTGTTGGTACTTTAAGCTGTCAATAGCAATTTTACCGGTGGCTGTTGGAGTTTTTTTATCGATATCACCAATAGTTAACGCAGCACTTAGTTTACCATCAACCATCAGCGAATCCTTGTTTAAGATGCCGGTAATATTGGCCAATTCAAACTTGTCAATATTGATATTGACTGGTGCATTTTCAGCGGCACTAATACTTTGAATGGAAATTTTTTCAGCCTTTTTTATGATGTCAAGCTGCTGGATGTTAAAACCATTTTTTGCTAAGGTAATCAGGTTGCTTTTGTTAACCTGCCAGTTGTTGTAATTGATTAACAGTTTATCACTCAAATTAAGCCGGTAGCTGTCATTATTTTTTGTTCCGCTAATACCCAAAGCATATTGATCTTTCCCGTTTTCATTTTTGGTAACTAAGTTGGCATTCAGTCTGTTGTTACTATATCCGCCACTAAGGTTGGTGGTAAATA
>JAYTTM010000799.1:0-1239 GCA_043745055.1 Chitinophagaceae bacterium
TCAAGCGAACCAAGTTTTGATTCGGATGAGCTTAACAACAACACGCCCATTATCAAAACAAAAGTTCCGATAACTTCAGCAATAAAATTGCTTAATGAATTACGAATAGCAGGTGATGTGCAAAATACGGCCAGTTTTAAATCCTTATCATCGGTTGCATCAAAATGTTGCCGGTAACTAATCCACACCAAAAATGTTCCAAACATGGCACCCAGCATTTGTGCAGCAACATACAATGGCACACTGCCCCAATCTCCACTCTTCATAGCAAGGGCAATTGTAACTGCAGGATTTAAATGGGCACCACTGCCGGCTGCGCTGGCATATACACCTACAAATACAGCCATCGCCCAGCCAAATGAAATTACTATCCAGCCGCTGCCATTGCCCTTGGTTTTGTTTAATACAACATTGGCTACCACCCCATTTCCTAATAAAATTACCAGAGAGGTTCCTACAAATTCTGCAACAAAAGGAGACATAATAGTTGGTTTAAGGTTAAGTTTTCCCCCATCTCCTAAAGGGGAGTTATTGGAGGGCTATGCTGTTTTATCAATGCTGTTTACCCCCATCCCCTAAAGGGGAGTTATTTGAGGGGTATGTTATTTATCAAGGCTGTTTACCCCCATCCCCTAAAGGGGAGTTATTTGAGGGGTATGTTATTTTCAATACCTTTTCATAAATCATACTTTACATAATCACATATTACATAACCCAAATCATACTTCACAAATCATACTTCGCAAATCATACTTCATACTTCAAAAATCAAACTTTCCAAATCATAGATCAAACATCACAGATCATGAATCAGATATCCGGCTGCTAACTTTCTGAAACTATCTACCTGTTGCTGTTCCCATGTTGCATCCTTATTCATTTCACTTGCCATAATAGCCGCAACTATTGGGGCTGCTTCCATGGCAGCGTTGGCATCTAAAAACAACAAACGAATTCTTCTTGCTAAAATATCTTCTACTGTTATTGCCATTTCATGTTGTACCATCCAAATTACCTCTGCTTTTGTGTATGGATATTTTGGATGAATTTTTTCTGCCAACAGCACATCACTTTCTATTTGTTTTTTTATATGTACTGCATCTGCACCATAGGTTGATAAATAGGATTCTACATTTACTGCAACCCATCCATGCAGCTGCAAGTGCTGGGTTTTGCAAGCCAGTTTTTTTAACCCTGCTGATGCAATAGCCTTATCCACTGCATGTTCTGCCATGCTTC
>JAYTTM010000800.1:0-1237 GCA_043745055.1 Chitinophagaceae bacterium
CCTTTTCCACGTTTAGTAACTTTTATGTTAAAAGCCTTACGCAAAAAAATAGGTTTAGAAATCAATTCATTCTATGAACGGTTGGTTTCAATAGCTTTGGAAGAAGAGCAGATAAGTTTGAGTAGCAGTGCTTTTTGTCAAGGTCGGCAAAAGCTGAAGCCCGAATTTTTCAGAGATGGCTTATATCATTTGGTCAAAGAATATTACACAGATAATGACGGTAATATAAAAAACTGGCATGGTAAAAGGCTATTAGCGGTAGATGGTAGTATTATCGAACTACCGCATACACAGGCTTTGGAACAAGAATATGGTACTTATGCCAATCAACACCATACTTTACGAGTAAATGCAAAGATTTCTACGCTCTATGATGTACTCAACGAAATTGTTTTAGATGGTTTGTTAGGAAAGTACAAAGATGGAGAGCGAGACTTAGCTCTTTTGCATTTAAGTCATACCAAGCAAAATGACTTATTATTGTATGATAGAGGTTATGCCTCCTTTGATTTTATCTTTGAGCATCAGCAAAGAGCCACAGATTTTCTCATGCGTGTAAAAGTGGGTTGGAGTAATCAAGTAAAGACTTTTGTGGCATCGGGACTTGATAGTCAGCAGATAGATTTAAGGGTTGCCAAAAATGAACCGATAAAAGATAAATTATATAATCACCAAACTGTGATCAGCGTTAGGTTTATACGAGTAATACTCCCTACAGGTGAAATTGAGGTACTTATTACTTCTTTATTGGACGAGATGGAATATCCTTCTTCAATTTTCAAGTGGCTATATTTTCAACGTTGGAAAATAGAAACACGCTATGATATATTGAAAAATGTGTTGCGATTAGAAAATTTCTCAGGATTAAGTGAAACGGTTATTCTTCAAGATTTCTACATTATCCTCCTCATTGCTAATATAGAAGCCATATTAAGAGACGAGGTAAATCAGGAAATTAAGAAGATAAAAGTTGGTTGTCAATATGAGTATAAGGTCAATATTAGTGCTTGCGTAAGTTTATTAAGAGATAAAATCGTGGATTTACTTTTAGGGCAAGAACCTCAAAAAACGTTAAATTATCTATCAAAGGTTTTTGCAAATCATCTTGAACCTATACGTCCAGACAGATCTTTTATTAGAAAAAATGACCATTATCGGACAAAGAAAAAGCCTAAAATGTTCAAAAATAGAAAAGTTAATTCATGAGTGTTGCTTAACTTAATGACATTGGCCGAGC
>JAYTTM010000801.1:0-4567 GCA_043745055.1 Chitinophagaceae bacterium
AGCCGCAACAATAATCCTTTTAATCCGTCAGTACTATCCATTACAGCAATTCAAGGGGGCAATACAACCAATGTAATTCCTTCAGAAGTAAAGCTGATGGGCACTTTTAGAGCTATGAATGAAGAATGGCGATTTAAAGCACACGAGCTGATAAAAAAATTATCTACCAGTTTAGTAGAAAGCATGGGTGCAGCAATTGATATAAAAATAGATGTAGGTTACCCCTTTGTTTTGAACAATGAAGACCTGAGTGCAGCCGCCCATAAAAAAGCTGTCAGCTATTTAGGTGCGGAGAATGTAGAAGAAACTGAGCTCCGCATGGGTGCAGAAGATTTTGCTTTTTATTCTCATAAAATACCTGCTTGTTTTTTTAGGCTGGGTACGGGCAATATTGCCAAAGGAATAACCATCGGCGGGCACACGCCTACCTTTAATATTGATGAAGATGCCATTGAAATTGGTATGGGCATGATGGCGTTACTGGGCGCTACCAATGGAGAGTAAGGGGTAATAAAATAAATTATAGGATTAAAAATATTAAACACAAATGCCTATTACTTTCATTGTACTTAGGTTGGCCTCATAAAAAAGGCGTTAAGAAAATTAAAATGATTGGCGTTAAAAAATGAAATTGATGTTACTGAAGCTTGGATTTGCAATTAGCTTGTAAGTCGCATTAAAGTTGGGTTATATGCTGAAGTTTGAACTTAATTTCATTTTAGACAATCATTTTAATTTTTAGCCTTTTTTATGCAGCCTTGATCTTTTTTGTTACTTTTTTGCATCAAGGCAAAAAAGTAAATAGGGACTAACTCAATACAGTTAAAACTTTACAATTATATTACCTAATCCTCAAAAAAATTACCACCAATAAAATCAATTTCATGCAACCAATCAACACCGCTCTGCTCTCTTTTGGCATGTCTGGCAAAGTTTTTCATGCACCTTTTATTGATGTACATAAAGGATTTCATTTAATGGGTGCCTGGGAACGCAGTCAAAAAAATATCCAGCAAATTTATCCGGACACCATAAGTTACCCAACATTGGAAAGCCTGCTAGATGATAAATCGGTGCAACTGGTAGTAGTAAACACACCCAACAATACGCACTATCAGTATGCAAAAGCGGCAATGCTTGCAGGTAAGGATGTGATAGTGGAAAAAGCTTTTACCACCACCGTTGAGGAAGCCATTGAACTCAAGCAAATAGCAAAGCAACTTAACCGCAACATCAGCGTTTATCAAAACCGTCGCTTCGACAGTGATTGCAGAACATTGCAAGCTGTGCTGAAACAGGGTTTACTGGGCGATATTGTTGATGCAGAGTTTCGGTACGATCGCTACAAGCCGGTTATTGGACCCAAGCAACATAAAGAAACTGCTGCCCCGGGTGCCGGGTTACTGAATGATTTGGGGCCACATTTAATTGACCAAACCATCACACTTTTTGGCATGCCGCAAAAGGTATTTGCAGATATAAGAATCACCCGCCCACAATCGCAGGTAGATGATTCATTCGATTTGCTTTTGTACTACCCAACCATGAGGGTAAGGTTGAAGTCGGGCATGTTTGTAAGAGAAGCCACCCCAGCCAATGTGCTACAAGGCACCAAAGGCTCGTTTATAAAAAACCGGGGTGATGTACAGGAAGCAAAACTGCTGGAGGGCCTACAACCGGGCAGTGAAGATTGGGGTATAGAAACAGCTGCTACTTATGGCTTGTTGCATACAGAAATAGAAGGTATCATTTTTAAAGATAAAATACCATCTGCCAAAGGGAACTACCTTGATTTTTATGAAGATTATTACCTGGCAGTTACAACAGGTTCACCAATGCCAGTTACCTGCGATGAGGCAATTGACATTATGAAAATTATTGAAGCAGCTGTAAAAAGTAATGAAGAAAAACGAGTTATTTCAATAAGCGATATTTAGTAAAATATTAAGCCCATTTATTCGGCTGCAACATCAAACCAAACTTTGGCAGCATCATTCCAGTCTCCGTTATAGTTAATGGTAAGCTCTTCGTCTTTTTTAATTGGCCTAACTGTTTTTACTAAAATAGTTGCTTTTTCAAAATCCATAAAATACTCGCAATTGCTTTGGTAGCAGTGGTTGTACATGGGCACCCAGCCAAGCGCCATACAACATTGTTTGCTATCGGCACCCCAGGCAAAAATATAATTATGCAATAAAGTTTTATCAAGATGATGCCTGTCCTGCTCACTCATTACAATTACAGGTGCTACCTCAATAACCGTATTGGCCGCAATTTTTTTATCAGTAAAAACCCCTCTGCCCATTGCAGTTGTTTCGGCCAGGTACAAACAAGCATTACGCATAACGGTTGGGTATTGCTACAGGCAGGGGATTCATTGCTGTTCAAACCCCGGAACTGAAGCTGATTGAAAAACTAAAATACACAATAAAAAAAGCCAAATAGTTACTAGTCGGCCGGAACAGATGCTGATAACTAACTACTGCCGATTGTTTCAACAGCAAGACCTGTTTGCAGGAAGTTTTGTTGAGTCAAGTTTGTCCTATTTCCTGTATCGTCTTATGATTTCATCGATTACAAGAGTTGGGTCGTCAATGAATACGTAGTGTCCACAGTTTTTAGCAAGCAAATATTTTCGATTAAGAAATCCTGACGCAAATTTCTCCATGCATTTTTTCCAAGTTATACTATCAATCCCTTGAAATGGAGGAGTGTCTGAGCAAATAATTGTCAATGGAATTTTTAATGATTGAGATGCTTCTCTCATTACCCTACTGCTGTAATCGTAATTTTGCACTATATAATAAAAGCCCAAGCTTTCTTTTTTTATCACGTCTAAACTGTCTTGGAATATTTTTCTTACTTGCTTTACTCTGTCTTCAGTCATAAAACAGGGAGATACTATATCAATAAATACAGCACCAACAACCTTCTTACTATTTCTTTGCGTAAAAGCCATTGCATAGTTTCCACCTAGTGAATGTGCAACTAAGAAATACTTATTGGTAAACCCCAGTTTCTTTAATGCTATTTCTAATCCCTCAATTTCGGTGATTATGTTTAAGTCTGTAGTATCAATTTCGCTTTTCCCAAAGCCTTCCCTGTCGTAAGTAATAAGTGTGGCACCAAGGGAGTCGTGTAATGGGTTTAACAGAGTGTCCCAGATACTCCCGTCATTTCCAGCACCAGATTCAAAAAGAATAGGAATACCCATTCCCTTGACGATATTAAAATGAAGTTTGTATTTTCCTACATTGATTAAAGTGTCTATAGTTTGAGATTGTCCTTTATTAAAAAAGGCTGTAAAAAGAAGAATGACACAAAATCTGGGTATAAAAATTATATTTCTTAAATGATTCGAATTCATGGTTGTAAATTTCGCCCCAATTTTATTAATTGCAATTAAAGTAATTTGCAAGTTAATGAGAATTAGGGTAGGGTTATCGGCGTGATGGGGTTGATGAGGTTCGTAGAGTTGACGAAGTTGATGACAGTAATAAAGTTGATAAGGTTAATTTGATTGACAAGGTTGTTAACAAAAGAAAATCTTCAGATAAAAAAATGAAAAATATAAATTGAAATAAATTAGTAAGCTTAATAAAGAATAAAAAGTACAAGAGTGCGACGCCAATGAAGCTTAATTGAAAAACTTCTGCCGGGTTCATAAAAAAATAATTCATGAATTTATTGCTTGTTCAACTTAATTAAAAAATTTATTCACCATTCACCATTGATCATTCACCATTCACCAAAATATTATGGCTTTAGAGTTAGAAGAAAAAACATTTCAGGAGCAATTTTTGGAAGTAATTGCCACAGAAGACAAACTGATTATAAAGGAATTTCTGAATGATCAGAACATTAGTGATGTGGCAGAATTGCTGTATGAAAATGAGGAATACGAAACGCAGATTATTACTCATCTGTCTATACACCGGGCTGCGGGGGTATTTAAAATTTTGGAACTAACCACCCAAAAAAGAATCATCAAGCATTTACCTGCTTTTAGTGCGGCTGAATTATTAAACGAATTGCCTGCAGATGACCGCACCGCTTTTTTAAGCGAACTGCCCAGTAATGCTGTAAGAGAATTGGTAAAGACACTGAACCCCGAAGAAAGAAAAGTAACCCTCTCGTTGTTGGGCTATCCGGAAGGCAGTGTGGGCAGACTGATGACGCCTGATTATACGTATGTTTATGAACATGATACCGTGGCAGAAGTGCTGGACACTATCCGTAAATATGCCAAGAGCAGCGAAACTATTGATGTAATTTATGTAATCAATGACAAGGGCGAACTGCTCGATGATATCCGTATCAAGGATTTTATTCTGGCTTCGCCGGATACAAAAGTAAGTGAGCTGATGGATGGCCGATTTATTGCCCTTCATGCCCAGGACGATCAGGAAGTTGCCAACGAAGCTTTTAAAATGAATAACCGGGTGGCATTGCCTGTGGTAAGTAAAAGTAACAAACTGTTGGGCATTGTTACCATTGATGATGTGCTGTGGGTAGCCAACGAAGAGTTTAGTGAGGATATGCAAAAGATGGGCGGTACACAAGCCCT
>JAYTTM010000802.1:0-1235 GCA_043745055.1 Chitinophagaceae bacterium
GTTCAAAGGTTTTTTGTATGGCATTACAGCAGCGGCAGAACAACAGGCAGCCATTGTTTCCAGTTATTTAAACGGCGATATTTCAAAATATTATCAGGGATCGTTGCTGATGAATATTTTAAAAATGCATGGTATGGATCTTTGCTCATTGGGTATGGCAGAATGCCCGGATGATGGAGCTTATGAGGAAGTTGTGTTTATTGATAAAGCAAAAAGATATTATAAGAAATGTATCATTCACAATGATCGCCTGGTAGGCGCTATTTTAATTGGAGATAAAAGTGAGTTTCTTGAGTTTAGAGATTTAATACAGGATAAAATTGAATTAAGCGATAAGCGGCTTCAATTATTGCGTACAGGTAAAAAAGCAGAGCCTGTTATTGGCAAACTTATTTGCAGTTGCAGCGGTGTAGGTGAAGGCAATCTTAAAAATAAAATAAAAGAAGGTTGCATCGATTTGTTGCAATTATGCCAGCTAACAGGGGCAGGCATGGGATGCGGAAGTTGCCGCCCGGAAGTACAGGTTATACTGGAAAAAGAATTGAAACCTGAAATGGTATTATTAGAAGCGGCAACAACTTAATGTTACCATGCAGGTTGGGTTTATAAGTAGTACCTAATAGCTTGGGTGCATTTCAAATCCGGTAGCTATCGGATGTCGCTTTACTTGTACGACTGTGGGCGGTGAGCACACTGCACACGGCTGAAGAGATGACATCTATTAAAAAGGATGTCATCTCTTTGCATTAACCTATACAATAAAGCTGAGGTAAACGACTTTGATTTAACATTAGCAAGCGACAATTGTTAGCTGACTGATAGCCAATTGAATACAATTTCGAATTTTTAGAGTCAAGCTCCCCTCTCCTTTGGAGAGGGGTTGGGGGTGAGGTCAAATGGGCGGCAAAATAAGCGAATATTTTATAACTTAGAGACATCCCTTTTAAACAAATGTATCTTGTTTTGTTGTGTACAGAGCAGGAAGAATTTGAAATGTACCTAATAGCTTTAACATCCACTTGCGGAAAAATAAATAAAACTTTTAAAAATTGAACGATGAATAGTACGCTAACAAACAATCATAATCTTGTAGAAATGGAGGCAGTACATTTTCAATTTGAAGAAGATTTTATGGAAAACAATATCCGGTGCATACCAATGGCAGTAAGGTTTAAACTAGATGCTGCCGGTATCAAATTAAAATTAGCAGAGTGGAGCAGGTTTACGGTGGAAGA
>JAYTTM010000803.1:0-4559 GCA_043745055.1 Chitinophagaceae bacterium
ACAACGACTCCTCCATCAATCGGAATCGCTGCATCCGGGTCTTCCCCAGGATCCCCCAATTGGGCATACCCGCAAATGGGTAGCACAATAAATATACTAAGCAAAATTGTCGCAACAAATACAGTACCGGTGATATATTTCATTAATACAAAAATTTAAATGGGTGTTTCAACACTGGCAAATTTAGGTTAGTTTTCTTTAAATGAATCATACCTGCTGGTAAATTCCATTAGCTTAACTACGTTGACTATAAATTTAGCCACAATCAATTAATATTATAATTCCATATTGATAATATGAATCAAGAGGATACAAAAAAACATTGTCAAATAATTGGTTTCCAGCCGCAAGCATTAAATTCCAACGATTATTTATGCTAAGTTCGTATCAACAATAATTTTTGCCTAAAAAATAATTCCTTTGAGTTACGTGGTTAAGAATCAATTAATAATAGTTAAGTAATATACCTCTTGTTTTATGTATGTAAAGTAAACATATCTTTACCCACTAATTTTTGGCATCAATATTTAGTTTCGTAGATTGCCATCTTTTTCAAATTGATTTTAAAATAAATAATTCTATGAGAAAAATTTATCTTCTTGGCTTTTTATTTTTTATCTTTTGTTTTCAATCATTTGCTCAGCAGGCTTTTACAAAAGGTAATTTGGTGGTGTATAAAGTAGGCAAAAGCAATACTGATACGCTTTCCAGTGCTGGTTTTCCGGTAAGTCTTGATGAGTACAGTACCAATGGAATTTTCGTGAGAAATCATCCTTTGCCAATAACGGTGTCTGGCCTTAACAGAAGAATAATCAGTTCCGGAAGTTCAACAACGGAAGGGATGATGTCCAGGTCGGAAGACAAAAAATTTTTAATTGTAACAGGTTATGATACCATCCCTGATCCTGCCCGAAGCTCAATTACCGCAAGTACTTCAGCAAATGTAAACAGGGTTATAGGTGTTATTGGGGCGGATGGGAGTATTGATGCAACAACTGCACTTACAGATGCTTATAACAGCAACAGTTTTAGGAGTGCAGCCAGTACCAATGGTACGGATATCTGGCTTGCTGGTAATGGTAGTACTGGCACTGCCGGCTTACGGCACACAACAAAAGGCTCTACCACTTCTACTCAATTAAGTACTTCAGTTACCAACATAAGAGTGGTAAATATTTTTAACGGGCAGGTATATTGCACTACCGGTAGTGGTGCATTTAAGTCAATTTCAACTGTTGGGACAGGTCTTCCTACAACTGCCGGACAAACAATTGCTGTTTTGCCTGGTATGCCTAATTTAGCAACGAGTACGGAAGATCCCAATACATTTTCCATTAAGCCAGGAACTGCTGATACTGCCTACATTGCAGACAGCCGAGCAAAAAACAAAAATGGTGGTGTACAAAAATGGGCTTTTAATGGTACTACCTGGACTTTGCTTTATACACTTGATTCCGGGTTAACTTCAGGAATCAGAAGCATCGTAGTAGATTGGAGTACTCCAAGAGCAACTATCTATGGCACTAATAATGATGTATATATAAAAGACACGCCAGGCAATAAAATAGTTGCTGTTACCGATAATGACTCTACTTCAGAATTTAAGATTATCGCTACAGCCGATAATAATTTTATGTTCAGGGGAATTGCACTTGCACCGGAGGCTGCTGCATCTACTACTACTACTTATACGTTTATAGGTGATGGTAATTGGGATTTAGCTGCTAATTGGAGCAACAATATAATACCACCTGCTGTTTTACCTGCTTTTAGCGAAATTGTTATTGATCCAATAGCAAACGGACAATGTGTTTTGAATATATCTCAAACTATTTCTAAAGATGCAATCATTACGGTAAAAACAGGCAAAAAAATGATTGTACCAGGTGCATTAACGATACAATAGTTTTTATAACCGGGTTTTAATTTAATATTAAAAAGTTAAAAACATCACTATTTAAAACATATCTCTAACCAATTGGTTAGGGATAACTATTTTTAATCATCATCTCAACAATTAAATTTTTATTTATGAAAAAATTATTAGGTTTAACTGTAATGGCTTCATTACTGTTTTCAACAATGACAGTTTTTGCACAAGACAAAAAAGAAGATAAAAGCAAAAGACCTAGTCCTCCGGCTATAGCCACCGCTTCATTGGCTTCCGGTGCAATGGTTTCAATAGACTACAGCCAGCCTTCTGTAAAAGGAAGAACGATTGGCAAAGATCTTGAACCAAAAAAAGGGGAAGTTTGGAGAACAGGTGCCAATGAAGCAACTGTATTTGAAACATCCAAGCCCATTAAAGTTAATGGACAGGCTTTACCAGCCGGCAAATTTGGCTTGTTTACTGTAGTGAACGATGGTACCTGGACAATCATTTTTAATAAAACCTGGAATCAATGGGGCGCTTATGACTACAAAAAAGTTGATGATGCATTACGAGTAACAGCTAAAGCAACAAAAGCCGCAACTTTTGCAGAAAAAATGACCTTTGTTATTGGTAAAGATGGAACAGTACAATTAATGTGGGGTGATAACAATGTGCTATTTAAATTAGATTAACTTTTACTGACAAAATCAGTTTTGGTTTTTGGTATCAAATAAAAAAGCTACAAATAATGTGCATCATTTTTTGTAGCTTTTTTTGTGAAGGTTTGTAATTAAAGTTGGCCTTACATTCTTTTATCATGGGATATCAAAATACTTCGTTTTCAATTTCTATTTTATTATATTTAAACGTTTCCCTGTATTAACCAGGATAGATCCGGGATTTATTGAATTAACAGACCTGCAAGTTGCATCTATATCTACAACAACGGTATGGCTGATCATTACTTTAGAAGTACTGTCAGGGACAGTTTTGGTACTCCAGGTATTGGCATCACTCCAGTTACCATTTTTTACACTATAATTTTTTGCCGGATCATTCACGTATAAAGAACCGGTAACATCTATAAAACTGCCATTACTGGCTTTTACATCAATAATATAACGGCAAATACTGTCGGTAACAGGAGAGGTAAAAGTAAAGGATATTTGTTTTGTACCTCCTGCCAATATAGTACCTGCATAAATTGAATCAACACTAGTAAATATATAGCCTTTGGTTGGTGGACTTATTTTAAAACTAACATTATTAATGGATGATGTACCGTAATTTTTAAAAGTATACGTAATACTCCCTTTACTGCCTGGCTGGTGGCTATAATTTAACAGGTAACCATCCTGCACAAGGTATGCTGGTGCAGCAATGCCATTTAAGTTGATATCGTCTACAAGGTAATTTATACCGTTAACGGCAGAGTCGTTTAATTTTATTATTTCATCTGCCAGCGTATTCAAATCTGCTATGTAACTTGATTTATCCGTATCAAAAATATAGCCCAGGTTTTGATAAAAAAAAGTTTGCCTTGTGCTGTATTGTTGGGTAACAAATGAATCAAATACCCTTTGTAATTTACCGGCAAAAGATGGTACATTAACCAAAGCACTGTCGGCAGAAGCCCATAGAGCATTTAAAGCTTTGGTCATTTCATCTGTATAAAGCGAATCAGCCAAAGCAAATTCTTTAAATTTGGCATAGTAGGTGGCAGAATCATAGGTAGCGATATTATAAATGGCTTTGAGTTCTGTCAGTTTCAGGTTGTAATTATTCTTCTGTATACCCAGGCTGGCTGGTGAAAGCTGAGATGGTGGGCTTTTAATCCTGTTGTATCTTATTCCTGGTTTTAAATTGGTAAATCCGGTAGTTGGCAAAATTTTACTGGAAATAGCAGATACCTGCACACAGCCCAGGGCACCTTCAAGCATTGCAAAAGTGAGGGCACTTGTTCTTACAACTTTTGCCGCAGTTGCTACTACTTTTGCAATAGCGCCTGCCAACTGCCCGCCTGGTATTAAAGCAAGTGCCGTAGCTGCATCACCCACGGTTGCAGTATAAGAGGCCACTTTAGCGATGTTATTTAACGTTTCAATATTTTCCTTCCTTTTGTTAAAAGTATCCTGAGCATTTTTTACCAGGGAGTTGGCAGTAGTACTGAATAGTGTATTAAAGGTTTGATCGAAGGTAAAATTGGATAGGGCATTTTTGCTTGAAGGCCCCGCATTTTTAATAAAATTTTTATGCCTGTTAATACAATAGGCTTTGTAATAGGTAGAAGAAATCTGTAAGGCCATTTCCTTTTTTACTACATCAATTAAAAAATCTATTCCGGCATCTTTAGGGCCACTCTCCAGTAAACTAAGCCCCAAATCATCGATATCACTCATAAAAGAAATAGCATTGTCTATAATTTCTTTTGCATCCTTAGCCTCGGGATATGCCGCAAGTGTTGAAGATACCTTCTTTAAACCCCAATAATAACCTTCCTTCATTAACTTAAAAGTGGTAAAAAGTATTTTCTTTTTTGCCTCTCCCAAAACTACATCATCCGCTTTTAGTGCATTACCAAACTTAACAAAAGCGCCAATTGATTGAATGGCATCAAATGCATTGGATAAAGATTCGCCCATTAACTCAGTACTTGTGCCACCCAAACTATACACAGTAGCCAGTG
>JAYTTM010000804.1:0-4559 GCA_043745055.1 Chitinophagaceae bacterium
GATGCTGAACCTAAATCGGGCTATATCAGCTTTATTCAACCTACCATTTATCCATTATTTAAAACAAGGTATTTTCAAACATCTTTATTAAAATGGTCAGCTGGTACAGCTGCTGATTACGAAACTTATTTTAAAACTTATTGGTCGGCTAAATTTAATAATGATGTGGATGCTTATAATATGGCATTGCAAAGCGGATTAAGTAAGGAACCTGTATTAACCTTGGCTGCTGCACCTTTTAGTAATGCTAAACTGGCAGAAGCAATAGCAAAAGTTGGTTTAGTAAAGGGTGGAGAATTTGAAATAGCTATTTATCAGAAAGTATCAATCGGTACTGGAAACCAGGCTAACAATCCATGGTTACAGGAAGTTCCTGATCCAATATCTAAAGTAACCTGGGATAACTATGCAATGGTAAGTCCTGCATTTGCCAAGGCAGTATTGGGGCTGGATGTATTGGGAAACCAACGCCAGGGAGACAGGTATGAAGTAACACCTGAAAAACCTACTATTAAAATTAAGGCTAACAATATCGAAATAGAATTACCAGTTTTAATTATACCTGGTATTCATCCAAATGTAGTGGCAGTTGCAGTAGGCTACGGCCGCCAAAGTGCTGATAAAGCAAAAACCGCTGAATTTATTGGAAGATCTGCCAATGAAGCTGGTGTAAATGTGTATCCATTGGTTGGTTTTGATGGCATAGGCTTTAGGTATTCTGCTGCAGCCTCCATCACAAAAACAGACAATGTTTATGCACTTGGTCAAACACAGGTTCACGGCTCATCTGAAAGCAGGCCGATAGTTTATGAAACTTCCTTAAAGAGTTTTATTGCCAATCCAAAAGGAGTTTTAAGTGAACCAAGACATGAAAGAGAATTTCTGCTGCCTAATGGGGGAAAAGATTATGTAAAGGATGCTACGATGTATCCACATTATGACAAACCTGGTATTAAGTGGGGAATGAGTATTGACCTAAATACCTGTACTGGATGTAGTGCCTGCGTAGTAGCTTGCACTGCAGAAAACAATGTAGCTGTTGTAGGTAAAATTCAGGTGGTAAGAGCACATGAAATGCATTGGATGCGTATTGACCGCTATTTTACCGGTGATATGAATAATCCGGATGTTGTGTTTCAACCAATGATGTGTCAGCATTGTGATAATGCACCTTGTGAAAACGTTTGCCCTGTAGCGGCAACCAATCATAGCAGTGAGGGCCTTAACCAAATGACGTACAACCGTTGTATAGGTACAAGATATTGCGCTAATAACTGCCCTTTTAAAGTGCGTCGTTTTAACTGGCTGGATTATAATGGAGCAGACAGCTTTAAAGATAATCAGCTACCGCTTATTGGTGTTGATATGAATGAGAGTGTAATGCAGATGAATGATGATTTAACCAGGATGGTATTGAATCCTGATGTAACAGTTCGTTCAAGAGGCGTAATTGAAAAATGTTCTTTCTGCGTACAACGCCTCCAAGAAAGTAAATTGATAGCTAAAAAAGCAGAAGATCCTTCATTGGTTAGAAATGTAAAAGTGGCTTGTGCCCAGGCTTGTCCGGGTGGCAGTATTACTTTTGGTAATGTTAATGATCCTGAAAGTGAAGTATCAAAAGCAAGGTTGGATGATAACAGAAACTTCTACGTTTTAGAACAACTCCACGTTTTACCGAATGTGAGTTACCTGGCTAAAATTAAAAATACAGACAGGCACGTAACTAATGAAAAGGAAGAAGAGGGCGGTGAACACAAAGAAGAAATGAAGAATGAAGAGAAAGCACATGCTTAAATGCTTATTCCAATTCTTAAAGTAGTTTAGGCATCCGGATCAAAATTTTAAGTTTAATTTATATATAGTTCTAAATAATAGTGTTTACCAAAGTATAAATGTACAAGAGTGCGACGCCACTGAAGATGATCAAAGCAGCAATGCCGGGTTCAAAAAAATAATTTAAGGCCAAAAGCTAAATATATATGTCATTATTAAAGTACGAATCGCAAATTAGGGAACCATTGGTTGACGGTAATAAGGATTACCATCAGGTAACCGAAGACATTATACGTCCCATTGAAATGAAGCCAACCCGCCTTTGGTATATTGGTTTCTACATTAGTGTGGCCTTATTGCTGTTTGGGGTTTACAGCATTTACAGAGAGGTTACTTATGGTATTGGCCAGTGGAACTTAAATAAAACGATTGGGTGGGGTTGGGATATAACCAACTTTGTATGGTGGGTAGGTATTGGCCATGCAGGTACGTTAATTTCTGCTATCCTGTTACTTTTTCGCCAAGGCTGGAGAACAGGTGTAAACCGTGCTGCAGAGGCTATGACAATTTTTGCTGTAATGTGTGCTGGTCAGTTTCCGATATGGCATATGGGTCGTGTATGGATGGCTTTCTTTGTACTACCTTATCCAAATAGCCGTGGGCCACTGTGGGTTAACTTTAACTCTCCATTGTTGTGGGATGTATTTGCAATATCTACTTATTTTACTGTATCTCTGTTGTTTTGGTATTCTGGTTTATTGCCGGATTTGGCAACTGTACGTGACAGGGCAAAAACTAAATTGCGTAAAATGTTATACGGGGTAGCTTCTTTTGGGTGGACAGGAAGCACCAAGCACTGGCAACGTCATGAAAGTTTGTCGTTGGTTTTGGCTGGGTTAAGTACACCACTGGTATTATCTGTACATACGATCGTATCTTTTGACTTTGCAACGTCTATTGTACCAGGATGGCATACAACTATTTTTCCACCATATTTTGTGGCAGGAGCCATCTTTAGTGGGTTTGCGATGGTGCAGACATTGATGATTATTTTGAGAAAGGTTTTTATGCTGGAAGACTACATTACTATTGGACATATTGAAGCAATGAATAAAGTAATTGTGTTAACTGGGTCCATAGTTGGTATAGCTTATATCACTGAATTGTTTATTGCATGGTATGGACAAAATCCATACGAATGGTATGCCTTTAAAGAAAATAGGGCTAATCTTTTCAGTCCTTATGGCTGGAGTTATTGGTTGATGATGTTTTGTAACGTAGTATCCCCACAAATGTTCTGGTTTAAAAAACTGAGAAGAAATATTGCCTTTACTTTCTTCATGAGTATTATAGTGAATATCGGTATGTGGTACGAACGGTTTGTAATTATTGTAACATCAACTTACAGAGATTATCTACCTTCATCCTGGAGTACTTACTATAGTCCTTCTATTTATGAGATTGGTTTTTATCTGGGTACGTTTGGATTATTTTTTACCTGCTTCTTCTTATTTGCGAAGTATTTCCCTGTAATAGCAGTAGCAGAAATTAAGAGCATCTTAAAAACAACAGGCGAAAGCTATAAGCATAAGATGACAGAATTGGAAAAGGCAGATTCAGAGAAATTTTATATTGAAGAAGTTGAACATGCGCACTAAACTGGCAAGTTTAATATATTTAAAATTGTGAAAGATTGAAGAAGGAGTTAATAAATTAATTATTTATTCATAGGCTAACAGCTAACGCTGGAAGCTCAAAGCTTAATTTAAATGGCTGGAGGAATTAAAAAATTTGTAGTTGGTTGCTTTGATGATGAAGCAGTATTATTTCCTGCGGTGAAAAAAGTTCGCCGTGCAGGTTATAAAATCCATGATGTATATACACCATTTCCGGTGCATGGTCTTGATCATGCAATGGGATTAAGAGAAACAAGTATACACACCGCAGGGTTCATTTATGGTATAGCAGGTACTACAACTGCATTAACAACCATTAGTTGGATTTTTACCAAAGACTGGCCATTGAATATTGGTGGTAAACCCCACTTTGCTTTACCAGCCTGGATTCCAATTACATTTGAGCTAACGGTTTTATTTGCAGCAGTAGGTATGGTACTTACCTTTTGTTATTTATGCCAGCTCTCTCCGTTTATAAAAAAGCATCATTTTCATCTTAGAGCTACAGATGACTTATTTGTTATGGCCATTGAGTGTACAGATAAAACAGACGACGCAGAAGTACAGGCTTTTCTAGAAAATGCAGGAGCAAAAGAAATAAATGTTCAACATGCAGAAACAGGTTGGTGGATTGGCAGATATGACAGAGAGCAGAAATTATACAGAGATTAATAACGGGCATACTAATAACTAACAGGTAGTTTAATTATTTAATTAATAATTATAAATGAAAAGAATTTCCAATTTTAAAATTGTTGTGAGTGTAATTACACTTTCTATAATAATAAGCAGTTGCTCCGATATAAAACGTAAACCAGGTAGTATTTACATGCCTGACATGACTTATAGCCGGGCATTAGAAACTTATGCAAGTTTAGATTCAACAGTTTTTACAACTGATCCTCAAAAAAGAGGAAGAGAAATATTTTATAACGCAAAACCAGTAGCAGGTGCACTGGCATTGGGTGAATTATCCGAATATACACTTCCGGATGATTCAGCCGGATATGCAATGAGTGCTTCTGTAAAAAACCCTTTGGCATCCCTTACAAGAAAAGACAGTCTGGAGGCATCAAGATTATTTAATATTAATTGCGCTATCTGTCATGG
>JAYTTM010000805.1:0-1233 GCA_043745055.1 Chitinophagaceae bacterium
AGCAATAATTCCAAAATCTTTGCTTTGTGCTTCGGCACATTCCCTTATACAGCCACTTACACCACCTTTTAGTTTGTGGGGTGAACGTAAACCACGGTAACGTTCTTCAATACGGATGGCATAACTAACGCTATCATGTAGCCCAAATCTGCACCAAGTGCTGCCCACACAGCTTTTAACGGTACGTAAAGATTTTCCATAAGCGTGGCCGCTTTCAAATCCGGCAGCTATTAATTGCCCCCATATATCAGGTAAGTCATTTAGGTGAGCCCCAAATAAATCTATCCTTTGCCCACCCGTAATTTTTGTATAGAGATTGTATTGCTTGGCTACTTGTCCAATTACGATTAATTTATCTGGTGTAATTTCCCCGCCCGGAATACGAGGTACAACGGAGTAGGTGCCACCTTTTTGGATATTGGCTAAAAAACGATCATTGCTGTCCTGCGCTGTATCATTTCCTTTTTTCAAAATCATTTCACCCCACAAGCTGGCGATAATGGATGCTACGGGAGGTTTGCATAATTCACATCCATCACCGCTGCCCAGTTTATTTAATACTTCATCATAAGATTTTAATTCATGTAATTTAACCAGGTCAAACATTTCCTGCCGACTGTAATTAAAATGTTCGCACAATACATTTCGTACATATTTTCCCTGAGCCTTCATTGTGTATACCATCAGGTCTTTCACCATTGGTACACATCCACCACAGCCGGTACCTGCTTTGGTACATTTCTTAATTGCATCTATTGTTTCGCAGCCTTGTGTAGCAACAGCGCTACAAATGTCGCCTTTACTAACACTTTCACAACTGCATATCATCGCATCATCTGGTAAGCTTTGTACACCAGCGCCAATCTCTTTTTCACCACCCCTTGAACCCATTATTACGTCTTCAGGATTAGGCGGTAACACAATTTTATTCTTACAGGTTTGCAACAACATATTATATTGAGCTGCATCTCCTATTAAAATTCCACCTATTAATTCTTTTCCATCTGCAGAAATATTTATCCTTTTATAAACCCCTTTCATGGTATCTTCAAAAACTACAGTCCTGATATTTTCACCTTGTATAAAAGGGTCACCAAAGCTGGCTACATCAATTCCAATTAATTTGAGTTTGGTACTCATATCGTACCCATTGAATTCTTTATTTCCACCAGTAAAGTTTGTTACCACAACATCCGCCATTTCATAGCCTGGAGCCACCAGTCCATATATCAT
>JAYTTM010000806.1:0-1233 GCA_043745055.1 Chitinophagaceae bacterium
TTTTGTTTTTCCTTATCCCTGCCCTAAAGGACAGGGCAATAAAAAACTTAAATTAATGACATTACTTTTCGGGATTAAAATACATTTAAAGGTTTCGAAAACATATGGACTTCGTCCTGCGTTTCTTTGTTATTATTCTTTATCCATCTTGTTATAATAGTCTAAATCAGCTTTTCTCTTTAAAAACAATTGCACAATTACAGCAAATCCCAAAAACAATGTAACTGGTAATTTCTTTGCCTGATAGAGTATATGCATAAATACTGCCGAAATTAAAAGAACAATCATAAGAGTAATACAAATTAACCCATTTGAAGATGCCATAAAAGAAGGAGCAAAAATTATTTGTTCCTTAAGTGGTTTATTGTTGTTGTAATTTTTTATCATACCCTGGAACATATCTATTAATTCATCAGTGTTTACCTGTTCGGCATTTTGCTTTTCAGTTAGGAAAGAATATTCAACAGATTTACCATTTTTTAAATTGAAGGTAACCGCAGAAAATTTACCCGCCGCAGGGAATTCTATCCTGTAAGTATTGATTTCATCAAAGTTTAAATTTAGAGGAGCTTCTTCTTTATTGTTAAACTTATTGTTTATTGTTATTGAAAAACCAAATTCTTTAAAATCAATGAATGCTTCTCTTGTAAATCTTTTCATTATTAATTTAAAAAAGAAAACTGGCAAAACAACTGCAATTAAAAAAAGAAGTGACAGAAATCTATTATTAAGAAAGTGATTTGAGATGTACAAAAAGAAAAAACCAATTAAAACGTAAATTGCAAATTTGAGTGCCATTTCTTTCCTAAGTACAATTGATGAATTTAATATTTCTGGTTTCATAATAGTTGTTTTGGCGGTTATAGGTATTGTCAACACCTACCGCAACGTTGCTTAGTTTCCCTCATCATGCTTATGCTTTTTTAAAAAATGCTACACTCATTAATCTATTTAAAATTAAAAGGTTTCCAACACTTATAAACAGAGTACTACACTTTTAAAATAAAACATTGACTCAATAATTTACTTCAACTAAAACTGATGAAAAGACATTGACACAAATTCCAACACTGTTGGTAAAGAAGCACGCCAGTAGGTCCAGCTATGCACACCATCACGTATGCGGAATTCGTGCGGTATTTCTTTTTTACGCATAGCAATATGTACCAGGCAATTTCCTTCATATAAAAAATCATCATCGCCACAATCAATGTACCAGCGTACCGATTTTTT
>JAYTTM010000807.1:0-1232 GCA_043745055.1 Chitinophagaceae bacterium
TTTATAATTAATACGGTGAACCCGATATTATTTATTGAGTGGCTTACTGCGGCTACAGTTTTTGCAAAAACTTATACGGTCAATTACCGGATACTGATTTTTTCTGTATGCCTGTCTGTAACTATTTTATCAGATATTATGAAAGTGTTGCTGGCAGGTAAATTACAACCTAGGCTCACGTTACGTAATTTAAATATTATCAATCGCATTACAGGATCTGTATTAATTATTTGTGGTGGTTTTATATTGTACCAAACTTTTTACCATTCAGATAAATGGAAAAAAAGGGAGCAAAGCGTTTCAGGAAATCGTTCTATGTTAAAAGCAAATTTTTCAGCGAAGCAATATTTCAATATTCCTGCAAGCATATATTTACAAATTGCGAAAGCAGGTAGTAGAAGGGCTGTTATTGTAGACAATAGTTTGGTTTAAAAAATTACAACAGATTAAGAAAATGAATACAAACTATGTTTTTATAAATGATGATTTTGTATTGAAAGAGGATGCAAGAATATCAATAACTGATCTTTCGGTTCAGCGTGGTTATGGCATTTTCGATTTCTTTAAAACCATCAATGGCCAACCTGTTTTTTTAGATGATCATCTGGATCGATTTTATTTTTCTGCGGCAGAAATGTTTTTACCGGTTGGTATGGATCGGCATGCACTAAAAAATGTATTTCAGCAATTAGCCGAAAAAAATAACCTGCCCCATTCCGGAATCAGGATCACCCTCACAGGCGGATATTCAGAAGATGGTTTTACAACCGGCAAACCCAATTTATTTATTACCCAGGCTCCGTTTAACTATGATAAACGAAATTTTGAAAAAGGGATACGGCTGGTAACTTACCAACACCAAAGGCAACTGCCGCAGGTAAAAACTATTGATTACCTCCAGGCTATACGGTTACAAAATTTTATAAAGCAAAATGATGCAGATGATGTATTGTATTATGGGGCATCGGGTATTAGTGAATGCCCAAGGTGTAATTTTTTTATTGTAACAGAAAAAGATCAAATTATTACACCTGAAATAAATATACTTGCCGGCATTACAAGGAAAAATATACTGGCATTTGATGGATTGAATATTAAGGAGAGATGCATTTTTCCGGAGCAGCTTGCAACAGCAAGGGAAGCATTTATAACCAGTACTACAAAATTGGTTTTGCCGGTTTTTAAAATAAATGGTAATACCATTGGCAATGGAAAACCCGGAGTTGTTACCA
>JAYTTM010000808.1:0-4548 GCA_043745055.1 Chitinophagaceae bacterium
TTTAAAAACAAAGAGATGCATTATTTAACTATTGAAAAAAAAGCAAAAATCTTCACAGATTTTGGTGGAAAAGCCACAAACACAGGTTCTATTGAAGGACAAATAGCGCTGCTTACAGAGCGTATCAACTCAATTTCTGAACACCTGAAAATTAACAGGAAGGATTTTTCTTCTCAAAGGGGTTTAATGAAAATGGTAGGTCAACGTAAGCGCTTACTTACTTATCTTAGCAAGCACAATCTTACAGGGTACAGGGCTTTAATAGAAAAATTAGGTATTCGTAAATAAACCAACAACATGGTTACATTATTTAATTCCCAACTTGTACAGTACAGTTGGGAATTATTTTTACTTCCTTTTATTTCTTCTCCTGCATTGCTTATCATTTCCTAATACTTTTAATTGTAAATTATATGAGTTTAGATCCTAAATCAGTAACTTTTGATATTGGTGGTGGCCAAATGGTTACCATCGAAACAGGCAAAATGGCCCGCCAGGCCGATGGTGCCGTAACAGTTCGCCAGGGCGACTGTATTTTATTGGCAACTGTTGTAGCCAACAGAGAGCCTAAAGATGGCCAAAGTTTTTTCCCTTTATCGGTAGATTACCAGGAAAAATTTTCCTCATCGGGCAGAATCCCAGGTTCTTTCTTTAAGAGAGAAGCAAGGTTGAATGATTACGAAATATTAACCAGCCGTTTAATTGACAGGGCGCTAAGGCCTTTATTTCCTGAAGATTACCTGTGTGATGTACAGGTGTTGATTTCTTTACTATCCAGCGATGCAGAAGTAGTGCCTGATGCATTGGCTTGTTTGGCTGCTTCGGCTGCTTTAGCTGTTTCCGATATTCCCATTCAGGAAATAATTTCTGAGGTTCGTATTGGCAGAAAAGATGGTCAGTACATTATCAACCCAAGCCGTACAGATTTGGCTCTATGTGATCTTGAATTCATCATAGCTGCTACCGAGAAAAATATTATGATGGTAGAAGGTGAAGCCAATGAGTGCCAGGAAGAAGATTTAATTAAGGCGATAGAACTTGGCCACGAAGCCATCAAAATTCAAATTAAAGCACAGGCCGAATTAAGGGATTTAGTTGGAATCACAGCCAAAAGAGATTATAAAAAACCATACCGCAATGAAGAATTGAATGAGAAAATCATTGCATTGGGTAAAGATAAAATGTATGCTATTTCAGCAGCAGCATCTGCCAAGCACGACCGCAGCGATGCTTTCTCAGCTTTGCATGACGAAATAAAAACCGGATTGGGTGATGAATTACCTGATGCAGATAAAAAATTAATTGGTCATTACGTAGGCGAACTGCAATACAATGTGGTAAGGGATATGATCCTGAACGACAGGAAACGTTTGGATGGAAGAGGAACAGAAGATATCCGCCAGCTTTCTATGGAAACAAGTATTTTACCAACGCCACACGGTTCTTCTTTATTTACAAGAGGCGAAACACAATCCTTAACTACCATCACTTTTGGTACACCATTAGATGAACTATTGGTAGAAAGTGCTTTCAAATCAGACTATACAAAATTTATTCTGCACTATAATTTTCCACCGTTTTCAACGGGCGAAGTTAAAATGATGAGAGGCGTTGGCCGCAGGGAAGTTGGTCATGGTAACCTTGCTATGCGTTCTTTAAAGAAAATGATGCCAGGTAAAGATTATCCGTACACAGTAAGGGTTGTAAGTGATATCCTGGAATCAAACGGTTCGTCTTCTATGGCTACAGTTTGTGCAGGTTCATTGGCCTTAATGGATGCAGGTGTTCCCATTAAAAAGCACGTAAGTGGTGTTGCCATGGGCTTAATTTCTAAAGAAGGGAAGTTTGCAGTGTTAACAGATATTTTAGGTGATGAAGATCATTTAGGTGATATGGATTTTAAAGTTACGGGCACCCGTGATGGTATTTGTGGTGTACAGATGGATATTAAAGTGGATGGTCTAAGTATGGACATTATGCGCCAGGCTTTGGAGCAGGCACGTAAAGGTCGCCTACATATTTTAGATGCCATGTATGCCTGCATACCAGAACATAGGGAAGATGTGAAACCACATGCTCCACGTATGGTTAAGTTTAGCATTGATAAAGAATTTATTGGTGCGGTTATAGGACCCGGAGGTAAAGTGATACAGGAGATTCAAAGAGAAACCGGAGCAACCGTAAATATAGAAGAAGTAAATAATGTAGGCGAAGTAAGTATCTTTTCTGTAAACAGAGACAACCTGGAAAGGGCGCTGTCATGGATTAAAGGATTGGTAGCATTACCTGTTGTGGGCGATACTTACGAAGGCACTGTAAAAAGTATCAAAGAATTTGGCGCTTTTGTAGAATTTTTACCTAAGAAAGAAGGCCTGTTACACATCAGTGAAATAAGCTGGAAGCGTTTGGAAACAATGGAAGGCATTTTTAAAGAAGGTGATAAAGTGAAAGTGAAATTGCTGGAAATAGATCAACGTACTGGTAAATATAAACTAAGCAGAAAAGCATTAATGCCAAAGCCGGATGCACAGCCAAGGCCATAATAATTATTGAATTTAAAAATAGAATTGCAAACACCCTGGTACAAAATACCGGGGTGTTTTGTTTATTATAAAAGAGCACTGGTATCCAACTAAAATTCTACCATAACTCTAAAGCTCTTACGAGTTAAGGGTTCTAGCCCCTCTACTTCGGAGAGGGGTTGGGGTGAGGTCAAACAGGCTTAACTGGAAAATTAGATACTAACAGGACGATAATATTAAACGAACTAAATAACAAGCTTGCAAATGAATTAATTTGCCACAAAAAATAAATCATTTTTCACCAATGCCCCAGGATCTTATTAGTAACCAGTTTACCGAAAATATCAATCTAACCCTTATCCGCCGCAACCAGGTTATTGTAAAAGCCATACTCAGCCTGTGCAGCCTATATTGCCTGTTGGATATATTGAACTGGTATTTTATTTTACAAACTACCGAGGATGCTATAGGTAATGAATTTGTTTATATCTACACACTCCGCATCAGGCCTACAGTTGCATTGGTTATTTTGCTCATTAACCTGGCATCGTTCTTTTTTATCAGCAGAGGAAACGATCTGGTTGCACTATCTGTTCAAAAGGAAGATGCAGAACTTTTCAACGATGGGTACCGGCACTATTTTAGGGCTAATATGTTCTTCTTGTTTTCATTTTGCATGGGTATCATCAGCGTTACCATCCGGATTGTGTTGCGGTATTAAGCCTTGATTGATAATAAAATAACCTTCAGTTTTTTTGATAATTTAAAATCAAAATACAATAACTTCAACCCTTAAAAATTAACCATATGGATATTGCTATTCAACAAAAAATTGATACCTGGCTTGCCGGTAATTATGAGCAGGCTGTAAAAGATGAAATTCAACGTTTAGAAAAAGAAAATCCTGATGAACTGGCAGATGCTTTTTATAAGAATTTAGAATTTGGTACAGGCGGCCTTCGTGGCCTGATGGGCTTTGGCACCAACCGGATGAATAAATATACAGTGGGGATGGCTACACAGGGCTATGCCAATTACCTGATAAAATGTTTTGGAGCCAATGCAAAAGTTGCCATTGCGCATGATTGCAGAAACAACAGCCGTTTTTTTGCTGAAACCACGGCCAATGTATTTGCTGCAAACGGCATAAAGGTTTATTTGTTTAAAGCCTTGCGTCCCACGCCGGAATTAAGTTTCACCATCCGTCATTACGGCTGCCAGGGTGGGGTGGTTTGTACTGCAAGTCATAACCCCAAAGAGTACAATGGATACAAAGCTTACTGGGATGATGGAGCACAGATGGTTTCCCCTCATGATGAAAATGTAATTTTAGAAGTAGATAAAATAGCCTCAGTTGATGATGTAAAATGGACCGGCGGCGAAGCCAATATAACCCTGATAGGCGAGGAGATGGACAAGATATATATCGATATGGTAAAGGGCCTGAGTGTATACCCGGATGTATGCGCTGCACAGCATGATTTAAAAATTGTTTTCACCCCAATACATGGTACCGGAATTACTTTGGTGCCGCAGGTACTACAAGCTTTCGGCTTTACCAATGTACATATTGTTGAAGAACAAAGTACGCCGGATGGTAATTTCCCAACGGTTGTGTATCCTAATCCGGAGGAAAAAGAAGCCATGAGTATTGGCTTGAAAAAAGCCACCGCATTAGATGCTGACATTTTGCTGGGTACCGATCCGGATGCAGACAGGGTAGCCATTGGAGTAAAAAATAATGAAGGGGAATGGATATTAATGAATGGCAACCAAACGGCGGTGCTGGCTTTCAACTATATGATTGAAGCCCGTAAAACCAAAGGAATTGCTAAGCCTAATGATATGGTAGTAAAAACCATTGTTACTTCTTACATGATTGATGCTATTGCAAAAGCCAGCAATGTGGCCTGTTACAATGTATTAACAGGGTTTAAATGGATTGCTGCATTAATTAAAGAAAAGGAAGGCAAAGAAAAATACATCATTGGCGGAGAAGAAAGTTTTGGGCTGATGATTGGCGATG